>JAHFDX010000681.1 GCA_023248785.1 Myxococcales bacterium | reverse complement strand
AGCGCGTCCTTGAGGGAAACTCGCATCTTGCAGCAGGAACACGCATTGCCCTGCTCGAAGACGTGGTGACATCGGGGGGCTCAAGCATTTGTGCCGCCAAAAAATTGACCGATGGAGGTTACAAATTAGCGGGTGTGCTCACGCTGGTCGACCGGTGTGAAGGCGGTGGAGCTGCTATTCTCGAAGCGGGGTACCGGTTTGAAGCGTTGTTTACTCGCAACGATTTCGTTGCGGACGGATGACTGCGCTGTGAACAGCAAAATTTTGGCGGTTGTTTCATCAGGCAAAACCGTTGTCCTTCCGATTGCAGAAGGGATACCGTTTCGAAAGAGGCCAGCGTGGAAAGCCGCTTCATCGACGTGCTCAGCGACTCGACGGGCGAAACCGCGGAAAAGGTAGTTCGCGCGGCGCTTCTTCAATTCCCGACCGCGGGCGCACGCATGCGCCTGCACACGCGTCTTCGCACAAAGGATAACGTGCGATCCATCCTCGAGCGATCTGCAAGAGACGGTGCACTCGTCGTGTTCACGATCGTGAGCCCTGAGCTTCGCGAATATATTCACCAAGTGAGTTACGAATTGAGCATCGAAGCACTCGATCTCATCGGCTCGCTCATTGGAAAATTGTCAATTTACCTCGAGCGACAACCCATCAACATGCCAAGCAGCATGTTACCGCTGTCCGACGAATACTTTCGTCGCATTGAAGCTGTTGAGTTCACCGTCAAGAGTGACGACGGCAAGGAGCCGCGTAACTTCAAGAAGGCAGATATTGTTCTTGTTGGCGTGAGTCGCACATCAAAGACACCGCTCTCGACGATCCTGGCGCAGCGAGGCCTTAAGGTTGCAAACCTGCCGATCGTGCTTGGCGTCGCGCCTCCACCGGAACTGGAAGAGGCACCCAAAGAGCGCGTGGTAGGTCTCACGATTGACATTGATCATCTGATCGAGATTCGCAAAGCACGTTTGAAGCAACTCGGCATGCCCGTCGACGCGAACTACGGCTTGCGCGAGCAAGTGAAGGAAGAGCTCGAGTACGCGATGACCATCTTCCGCGCGCATCCGACGTGGCCAGTGATCGACGTGACGGGACGTGCCATTGAAGAAACGGCCGTCATTATTCTCGAGTCGCTGAAAGAACGCGACGAAGCCGCCCGCAACGCACGGGCCGCGCTAGTTTGACGATCTCTCGCCGAACAACCTCGGCTACCGTCGCCGCATGACGAATGGATCTTCTGGCTCACGCGACGAAACACTCTCGCGCGTGACGAGTGTGGTCGTGGAAGACGCGCTCTTCTTTTCACTGACAGGCGCTGAAGACTTGTCGGAAGCGTTTCGTGAGCTCGGAGGCCGAAGAGCCGACGCATACTTGGCAGTGGCGCACGGCGTTACGATCCCGCGCATGCTTGAGCAATATGAGCCGTGGTTTTTTCAAATGTGTCGCGCAGTCGCTCCGGTAGCGCCGCCCAAGTGGCTTCCGATGATGGGCGTCGTCGAAGAAAAAGTGACGCTTGAGGTGGGTGCGCGAGGTTTGCGGTCGCTCTTTTCATCGAAGCCGAGTGATAAGGAGGTCCACCGCGTTCGCCGGTTGGGTTCCTATGCCGTGCGTGTGCTGCGATCGGTTCTGGCATCAGATGGCGCGCTCGATGTGGAGGAGCAGCGAATGATTGGCGCGTTTCTCGCGTCGATAGGACTGCCGGAGGCCGACGCAAGCGCTCTGTACCATGAGGTTGCGTTATCGGCGTCTGACCTTGATCCGTATGGTGAATTGGATACGCCCGTCGCGCGAGCCATCGTTCGAGGAATGTGGTTGGCGGCCGCACTCGACACACTCGATCCGCGGGAAGAGCAAGTCATTCGCGCCGTCGCGACGAAGCTGGGGACGAACGCCGAAGAGTTCGAAAACGGACGAGCGCACGTACAAAAGTACGTGGACATGCGACGTCTCGCAGGTCTCGCCATCGTGGATGGCATTCGTCACGTGCTCAGCGATCGCGAGCCCGGCACGGGAATTCAGCTGGCTGCAGCAGTTGGCACGATGGTGCTTCCACGGCGCTACCGCGATGAAGGTCTCGCTCATGTGGGGCACGGCTCGCCCGTAACACTCGCAAAACGGTATGCGTCTATACCGGCGGCGGAAAAAATCTCGGTGCTAGGGGCTTGTTGGGCGGCGGCGCTTTACGAAGATCCAAACCTTTCCCGTACAGTGCTTTTACGGCAACGGTACGAACGTATCGCCGAAGACCTGGGTGTCGAGGGGGACAAGGTGCGAATGCTCGTGGAAGAATTTGTAACCGATCAGGTGCTCAAAGTGGCCAAGGCCTTCCGTTAGCGCCATGCAACTGCTTCAATGCACAAACCCATGGTCAAAACGATTGGTTTTCTCGGCGCTGGAAATATGGCGGCGGCCCTCATCAAGGGGCTTCTCGGCGCTGCCGTCGTTCGCGCAGATCAGATCATTGCAAGCGATGTGAAGCGCGAGCGCCTCCTTCATTTGGAAGAGATCCACAAGATTCGAACGACGATTGACAATCGGCAATTGGTACATGGCGTCGACGTGCTCGTCTTGTCTGTGAAACCTCAGGTCATCGATCGTGTTCTGCAAGAAGTGTCGCGCGACATTCGACCTGAAACGCTGGTAGTCTCAATCGCGGCGGGCGTTCCGATTGAAGCGCTGCAGGCACGACTG
>JAHFDX010000680.1 GCA_023248785.1 Myxococcales bacterium | reverse complement strand
GCGCTTCCGTGGGTAGCGCCATTGAAGAGGGAGTGACCCGCGCGATTGAGGCAACACTCGCTGTGCCATTGCGAACGTACGAAGGAATCGATATCGACGCACTTCGCGCGCACGGCCGGGTGCCATGCGTGGAGGCGCGCGAATCCGCGAAGGCGACGATCGCGTCGGTGGTCAAACCTTGCCTTCGCGATCTGCGGCGCCTTTTGACTACTTCAATTCGTCGAGCCGCACGTACACACGCATCACCGACGGGGTGAAATAGTACGTGTAGTACCCCGAAACCACGAGGAGGATCTCGCCGTTTGCTGGCACGAGTGGCCGCGGGCTTGTCGTTGGTCCACCATCGCTCGTGAGACCGAATCCAGCGTCGAGCTGGCAGTACTGCGCCGAAGAGTACGAGCACATGTCGTACGACGTGCACGAATCGAAGTTCGTGATGGGCGTCGGCTGTGCCGGGTAGGTTGCGATAACAATACCGGCTGTGTACCCGAACATTCCGCCAGCATCCGGTGGATTCCCTGCCCAAAGTGTAACCAGCGCTGGCTTGTTGTTTGGGTTCAGGACTCGAACGTACGCGTAAGGTGACGTGTAGCTGCCGCTCGTGGAGTACGGGTAACAGCCTGCGTCCAAACCATTCTGACGTAACCCGTTCATCGTTCCGGACAGCGTAAACGTTGTGCCGGACATATCACCGAGCACGGTGGGAACGCTGAGCGTGGTGGGTGCCGACACGCAGTTGAGCGAGTAGAGACTGTAGGTGCAGCCGCCGGGTCCGCCATCTGGTCGCGGCTTTTCGCAGACGCTCGTGCGCCCGCTTCCTGCGTCGCAGGACAGACCATCAGCGTACTCGATAAATCCAGGTTCGCAGGCGTTGGTAGGCTCGCTGCACAACCCAACAACCTTGGTGCATAGCGACGTGCATTGAACCGGTCGCGTTCCGCAACTGCCACACGACTCGTTGAACGAAGTGCCGGCTACGCATCCGTTGGGAACTTCATTTGCGCACCCTCCCCACGGTTGCCAGACAGGTCCAGCGCCCTTGTCAAGACAGATGCGGTTTTGGGTTCCGCAAAAGCCGCAGGGTCGTTGCTCAACTGCGCCCGCAGCTGTGCAGGGCGACCCTTCCGGTGCGTATGCATCGGCCGCGTCGTTCGCGTCCATGGCATCGTTCGCATCGTTCGCATCACGCGCATCGCTAGCGTCTGACACATCGTGCTTGGCGTCCGCCACGTCCGGGCCGGTTTCCGCCACGGTTGCGTCTGCGTCACTCTTAGGGACGATCGTCGCGTCGACGACGCCGTCCCCGCCATCGGGTGCCGAATCCCGGTTTGTTGGATCGAGCTCCTCGGTGACTGCCGTGCAGGCAAAAGATGCCGCACCGAGGATGGTGAAGCTGCTTCCCACCAAGACCGCTCGCAACCAAGAGTTTTGCATGCGCCTGCGGTAGCAAGATGCGTTGCGGAGCGAAACAGACAATTGACAAAATCTTGAAGATTTTCGCCGGTTGAGCCCTAAATCGGGGTTGGCAGCGGCAATGCAAGGGGGCGAACTCAAGCGTTAGCCTATGTTTCCCCCGCAAACTCGACCGCACCGAGTTAAGCCGAGTTAATCTGCCGAATACGATCCGTATAGCCGCGACAAGGGGCGCTTCATCCGAAGCGTTCGTCCGCACGCGCTGTTTGCATCGATCGTGTACGCGTACTTTGCGTCGATTGCGATAACGACGCTGTGATGATGACTGCGGGTTCGGTTTGCATGTTGCGCGTCGGACTCGCTGCCATCAAGCCACATGGCGATATCTCCGGGCTTTGGCACTTGGTTGAATGGCTTCCTTTGAAGTCGCTGCACAGAGGGTGCGTCCGCCTCCGCGCTTGCTCCCCAATACGCCCCGCTTCCCGCTTTTGCACTCATCGCGGTTGCAAATACTCCGGACCAATCGCCAAGTGGCGCATGGGGTGTATCGCGCGGGTCCGGCATCAACAGGAGCGCTGACTGCGCCTCGGTGAGACCTTTGTTCGGTGATGCGATTCGGTAATAACCATCGAGGCGTTCGTTTCCCCAACGTGATCCATTCGGCCCCGCGTGGTGACTCGTGGCTCCGACTTCGATCAATGCGTAGGCTACAGTCTTCGCGCGCACCTTGGAGAGATGCCGGGGATACACCGCTCGCAGTTCCAGGATTGAAACCTCCGCTTCGTACGGGAGACCGTCTCGCGTTGTCCCAGAACTTCTCACGCTGCATGTTGCGGACGTGCTGGCACTCGACGGATCAGCAAAGCCCTCGAGCACGTGGCTCAAGTCAAAGTGCGAACCTTCGGCGTGCACAACGTTGACGTGGCTCGCCCCAACAGCAAGTGCGAATAAGAGTGGTTTCTTCATAGCGACGCTCCTCATCGAGTTGCCGTGTGCGACTTACAAACCAGGCCAATAGACGCTGTCCACGGGCTTCGGATAGCCTGGATCGACGACGTCGTTCTTGAGGTCAAAACGGAAGTAGAGATTCCCCTTGAAGAGGTAGGCCTTTCCATTTCCCCAATTGATGGCGCCGTCGAGTCCCTTCGAACAGACTCCCCTCCAACTCTGGGAGTTGAAGGCCAAATGGGCTGACTCAGGCACGCCACCGTTTTTTGTGTTGTACCGAACATATTCGGAGCCCTTGAAGAAGAACACGCGTTGATCGCTGCCCGCA
>JAHFDX010000679.1 GCA_023248785.1 Myxococcales bacterium | reverse complement strand
CTCTCGACCAATTTTCGTTCGTTGCCTGCGATCCTAGCTGCCGTCAATTCGACGTTCGCCCCGCTCATGAAGAGTGATGTTTCACCGGCGCAGGCCGATTACGTCCCTCTTGTTGCAAGTAGAAAGCCCACGGGAACTCAACCAAGCCTTGTGGTGCTGCCAGTTCCTGTTCCGTACTCGCCTCCTGCGTACGCCAATTCGAGACCATCGCTGACAAAGGAGGCTGTCGTTGCCTCGTATCCGCAGGCGGTGGCGGGTTACATCGATTGGCTTGTGCACCAAAGCGGATGGACTGTTTTGGATCCGGCCACGAAACAACTCATTCCGATCAAATATGGTCACATTTGTCTGCTCTTCAAGAGATTCTCCTCAGGTGATCGAGATATTACGCGGCCCTACGTTCGCGCGCTCGAGGCACGGTGTTTGCCGCACGTTGTTGTGGGAGGTCGCTTTTTGTTCGATCGTGAAGAGGTCGAGGCGCTTGTTAACATGCTCACGGCGATCGAGTGGGCGGACGACGAACTTGTCACGTACGCTGTTCTCCGCGGGCCGTTTTTCGGTTTCTTAGATGATGAACTCTTGGTCGCGCGCGAGCAGCTGGGAAAGCTGACGAGTTTTCGTGCAAAGAGCGAAGTCAATTCAGAGGCGAGCCACCGAATTCAGTCCGGCCTTCGCCTTCTCCAAGAGCTGCACGTACGGCGAAATGAACGCGCGGTGGCGGATACGCTAAACGCTTTTTTCGATGCGACGCGCGCACACACAACAGTCGCTCTATGGCCAGCCGGTGAGCAAGCGCTAGCGAATATGCTGCGCTTCGTTGAGTGGGCGCGTCGCTTTGAAGCACGCGGCGCGACGAGCTTTCGAGCGTTCGTTCAGCATTGCCTCTCCGATGCGGAACGGTCCGACGTCGCGGATGCGACGATCATCGAGGACGACGAAGGTGGGATCCGGATGATGACGGCGCACAAGGCGAAGGGCCTTGAGTTTCCCGTCGTCGTGCTTGCCGACCCCACGGCGCAGATTACGCCGCGCGCACCATCACGATGGATCGATCCAGCAGCAAGGCGCGCCTTGTTTCCCCTGGCGGGATGTTTGCCGCATGAGCTGAGAGAGAAAAGCGAACACGTGCTCGCAGCGGACCACGCTGAAGCTGTGCGCCTTCTTTATGTGGCATCGACGCGTGCGCGCGAATTGCTCATTGTTCCAGGTGTAGGTGATCCGTATGAACCGGAACTTCTAGGTTGGGTCGAGCCTTTGGCGCGCTCGTTCGTTCCAAACGCGGACAGTCGCCCGAGGCCGTCGTGTCCGGGAGTCCCCGCGTTTTCATCGTCGACTGTGTTTGAGCGGCCGAGGGGGGTGTCGTCGATGGCTCCTCCAATTGCGCCCGGCCTTCACACGCTGGGAACATTTCGCGCTGTGTGGTGGGATGCGCGTGCTCTTCCGTCTGGCGAGGGGGACCCTGCGGTTCGACAGGGTGCGCTCGTTGTGGACGAGGGACTGTCACAGGAATTGGATGGCGCGTTTCAAGAATGGCATCGTGCTCGTTTCGATTCGGTGGCTGCCGCAAGCAAGCCGTCTGTCGATTCGAGGATTGTCACCGATCTTGCGACGCAATCGCCGTCCGCAGCGAGTACGCGCGTGGAGATTCAGCGCGTTCCGTCCGCCGTCGCGCGGCCTTCGGGTCGTCGCATTGGCGTACTCGTTCACCTCGCGCTTTCTACGGTTGCACTCGACGCGTCGCCAACCGACGTCGCGTGCGCGGTCCGCTTTGCTGCGCGAGTCTTTGGTGCATCGGACGAAGAACGAATGAGCTGCCATAGCGTTGTGACGAACGCACTCACGCATCCGCTGCTCACCCTCGCGCGCCATTCTCGCGACGTGCGTCGAGAGACATCTGTTAGCTTTTGCGATTCAAACGGTTGTGTGGTGGAGGGGGTGATCGACTTGGCCTTTTTGGATCCGTCGCGAGACGGATGGTGGGTCGTCGACTTCAAGACCACGACAGCAGAGAATGTGCACGAGGCACAATACGTAACTCAAGTAGATCTCTATTGCGAAGCCTTGGCGAACGCCATGAAAACAAACGTTCGCGGGGTGGTTCTTTACCTGTAAAGGAACCTCGCGACAGCACGACCTGACCGGTCCGTAGTTTACTTCGGAGAGATGCCAGACACCGCGAGCAGGATCGAATCGTCCACTTCGTCGACGGAAGGTGAACGGGGAGTTGCCTTGGCGAGTGCTCGAAGCTCTGGGGCTGCATCGAGCGGCCTTAGCTCCATGGCAATGGATCGCATCCGATCGGCGCTTCTCGAAGCTCCTGCAGGACTTCCCGAACGAGTGCGGCCTGCTGGGCATCAATGTCTGCCTCGAAGTCCTTTAGCAGGTCACTCAAGAACTCAACGTTCGTCGTAATGGCTGTGAGCGGATTGCCAAGATCGTGCAGCAAACGCGGAAGCCGCACGGCAAGCGTTTGAAGCGACGGAGCTAGAGGCAGCGCGGTACTCTCTGGTCCGTCGTAGTCGGTCACACGTTAATCGTATGGAGTCCTGATGTGGAATGTCCAGAAAGGCCCGCGTCTCAGTTGAGTCAGGTGTGCAATAAGTCCTCAAACGATGCGGGAAGCGTTGCGACCTCTGCCTTGCGTTCTAGAACCGAAAGCGAAACCGGGACGAAATCCCCACGCCGAAGA
>JAHFDX010000678.1 GCA_023248785.1 Myxococcales bacterium | reverse complement strand
CTACGGAGGATCGAAACTCGCGCCCGAGCTCTTCTCGTGGCATCCGCTCGGATCGGGCCCCACGCTGACCTACAAGAAATATGATCCAAACGTAGGCATTCCTCCGGGCGACGTGGTCATCCTATTTTTGTCCGGCGACACGGGGCCGGCACCCCATTGCCCAAAGGACTCCGCCGTCCCTCGTAAAGCGTGCATTCAAGACACTGGCATCGCGCAGTCGTTTCGTATCACCTCCGATGCTCCTGTCGTTGCAACGCAAATCAATCCATACGGCGGGGGAAGTTCGGCTGTGACGGGATCGTCGTTGCTCCTTCCGACGAGCACGTGGGGAACCGAGTACGTCGCTGCCAACATGTGGCCGCAAGACCCTGGTTTGGCTTCGTTGAAGGCCATGACGTCGCCATCGCTCAACATCGTGGCTTCCGAAGACGAGACGCACGTCGACGTCTTGCCCACCGTTGCCATTCGAGGAGGTGGTGGACTCCCGTCTGGGGTCGCCAACGCAACGTATTCATTTACATTGCAGCGTGGGCAGCACGCTCAAATCACCGAAGCGCTTGAGCTTACGGGAAGCACGATTCGATCAACCAAACCTGTGGGCCTCTTGGGTGGCCAGGGCTGCATGAACATTCCCACCGGTGTCGCCGCCTGCGATCACGGCGAACAAATGATCCCGCCAGTGAATTCGCTTGGAAGCGAATACGCGGCTGTCATGCACCCCCAAAGACTGAAGGAACCGGCGTACTACCGCATGATCGGGACGGTCGAGGGAACCGACCTTACGTACTCAACGCCAGTTGGTGGGCCGGCAAAACTCCGCGCGGGTGAAGCCATTACTTTTTCAACGGCAACGCCGTTCGTCGTGAAGTCGCAAGACAAGGACCATCCGTTCATTCTTCTCGGGTACATGCAAGGCTCGGCCATCTTGGGTGGAGGTACCGCGTCAGCCGGCGCCGGGGATCCGGATTCCGTGCTGGTCGTCCCGCCAAAACAGTACATGAATCGTTACGTTTTCTTCGTCGATCCCACCTATCCCAGCGGTCACATCGTTGCGATCAGGACAAAGAATGCCCAGGGGCAGTTCGACGACGTGGACCTCGATTGCGCCGGCGTGATTGGGCCCTGGACCGCTCTCGGGGACTACGAATTCGCGCGCGTCGCGCTCATTACCGGCAACTTTCAAGGAGTGGGCACGTGCTCAAGCGGGCGACATGAAATCAAGAGCAAGACACCGTTTGGGCTTACAGTTTGGGGTTGGGGCCAACAATCGGTGACCGGCACGGATGGAAAATCGACGGCCTGCGTGTCGTACGGATATCCGGCAGGCATGATGGTCAAACCGATTAACCAGGTGTCGGTGTCCACAGTCCCGAGGTAGGAGCGCAGCGCTGCGTCGATTTATGGATAAGCGGACGATCTTCCGGACAACAACGACGCAAATGCTTAGGAATACAGCCTTTCACTACCTGCTTGCTTTGACCTGGGTTTTTGGTGCTGCGTGTGGTGGCAGCATCGAAACCCAGCCAAAACCGGATCAAAAGGACGATCCGAAACCAGGGGCACGAGACGCCGCGACACCCGACGCCATCAGTCCAGCGACAGACATCCTCGTTTCCGAAACCGACGGCACCCCGATTGCGCTCGCGATCGACGCAAACGATGTGTTTTGGATCTCGATTCCTACAGGTGGAACAGCCGGCACGCTTTTCAAGTCGCCAAAGGGCGGTGGCTCCGTGGTCAAACTTGCGAGCAACGCAACGCAAGATTCGATCGATGCGTTCGCTGTCGACGATTCCAACGTGTACTTCTCATCGTCGAGTGGGTGCTTCAAAGTTGCGAAGATCGGCGGAGCGGCGAAGCAGAATATCGCGACTCGCTGTTACGATTTTGCTGTTCACGGCGGCAACGTCTACTGGTCCACAGGCGATACGATTGCAACCGCTCCCGCCGTAAGTGGAACCGGACGAACCGAACTGAGCCAGCTGAAAGGCGTAGATGCCATCGAAGTCGATGGGGCTTATGTCTACTGGTCAAGCGGCCGTCGAGGAGAGCTCAGCAGAGCGATGCACGACGGCTCAGCGTCAACGGTGCTTGCCTCTGCCTCTATCGGCGACCAAAGCGATACGACTCTCGCCGTCGATGATGCGAACGTTTACTGGGGAGCAGGTGGCAGCCTTCGCAAATTCAGCAAGGCCACTGGACAAGGAACCACGCTCGCTTCGGAGTCGTATCCAATCATCGAACAAATTCGCGTCGATCGAGCGCACGTCTATGCATTCCGATCTGCGAATAATGGCGGAGAAATTCGCCGCATCCCCGTTTCGGGCGGCGCATGGGAGACCGTCGTGGCGGGCGGGCTCTCGCCCGTGTTCGATATTGATGACGCCTACGTCTATTGGGTCGCGATCATTGACCTTCGTTCATCCATTCGGCGAACGCTGAAATAGCTCGCCTCTGTTTCGCAGGTGATGGTCGCGATCCAGCATCCTTTCGAGTCACTGTCGGACCCACGCGTTTTGCGGACGAAGAAGCATCCGCGGATGTGCGTGCTGGTATCGGCGCTGTCGATATCGAACTCGCAGACCCCATCGCCGAGCTCGCCGTTCGCGTTCGCGCTCTGCTCATCGGCCTCCTTCGTTGATGTGCTTCTCGTGGTCGTGGTCCTGGTCGATTGGACCTTGACCTCGAC
>JAHFDX010000077.1:8668-10522 GCA_023248785.1 Myxococcales bacterium | reverse complement strand
GAGATCGCGGGCGCTGCCGGTCTTCAGTTGATGGAGTTTCGGCCTGCCATTGCGCGGTGCTTTGAGCCGGGAAAAGAGATGCTCACGTACGAGACATGGGACGAGTTGCTCGAGCACTTGAAGCGCGCCAAGCGCGAGCCCTTCGCGATGAAAAAAATTCGCGAGGCCGGAGCCAAGCGTGCGCTCGCGGACCACACGTACGAGCACCGGTTGAAGGAGATTCTTAAGGGGGTCGCGTAAGCGCGCCTATCGCGTGAAGGTGTAGTACTCCTCGGCGGTGGTCGTTTGGGTCAGTCCCCCATCGGACCCTGTCTTGAGGGAAACACTCTTCCGTCCAAGCATGGTGATGCCGCTCAGAGTGGCCGTGAACGGAAGTGCGGTAATGGGAAACGTTCCACTATCGGATAGAACCGGCTGGGTGCCACCGTCGGGTGACGCAAAGCACGTCGGCACTGCCATAAGGTTGGTGCCCGCCACGGTATAGCCGACAGTGATACTTCCACTAAAGTCGGGGTCTGGATCGACATTGTAGGTGAAGCCTGTATCCGTTACGCGCAAGATGCCTTTACGTGTGGCGGGCGGAAGTGTTGGAGCTCCCTGTTTTAGGTAGAACGCGCGCGCGGTGAGTTGATAGGTGCCTGGTTCGAGTGTGCCTCCTTTGATTTCAGGCGCGCCTCCATCGACCAGCGCGTAACCAATGGATGCGTTGCCGGAAGGATCGAGCTGCGTGCAGCCTCCGCCTTCTGGGCGGCCGGGGTCTGGCCAAGTTGAGTCGCCGCGCGCATCATACGTGTTTTGCGATGCATCGCCCGCAGCGTTTGGCAGTGGGTCATCGCTGCAGCCCATACCAAGCAACGTCGCGAAAAGGGAAGATGCCCCTAATACGAAGCGTGTATTATCCATGGGCACGGTTTCGCAAGTTCGGTGCCACGGCGACGTAAAGCGCCAGATTCCGCGGTTTCGCGCCCGTGCGTTCGCTTGCGCGTTATCGAAGCACGACACACCGGGCCGCAGAGCTGTAGCAATGTGTTCACGGCATTCTACCACCAGTGTGTCAGAAGACGTGACCGCGCACGTAGCCGTCACCGATTCTGTGGCCCTGACCGGGCCCGTCACCGTTACCGAAGCTGGGCCCGCGGCCGCTACCGAATGAGCCGCGTGAGCATCGCCACGACGCGTGAGACAAGTGCGACGATCTTCGCTTCGTCTTCCTTAGACGCCGCGCCGAGGATGACGGCGATTTCAACCGCCGCTGCCGCCTCCGCGGCTTCCCCCCACACAAGGCGGTGGTCACTCCTTCTTGCGCTGACTTTGCGTGCGGCGGAACCACGGGCATCGAGGGAGCCAATGGCTGAGCGCTCGTGCGACCGCGAGTCGGACCGTGACGAGCGAGCCTTCGAAGTGCCGCTCAGGCCGCGAGTCGGACCGCACGGTGGAACATCGCGCGTTCGGCCGAAGTACGCGGCAAGCCGCTCCTGCGCGGCGCCGCCCATCGCGTATTCCATTCCAAGCTTGCTTCATGCTTTGCTCGGAATGGAAAAGTTTGTGCCCTCGGTTTTGGCGACGGCTTCGGACATGAGAACGGGACAGGGCACGGCCACGGTCAGGGCCACGGTTAGGGGCTACGGGAATCGGAACGCGGTCACGTCTTCTGGCACAGATGGCAGCACCCAGACGGATCGGACCCCAACATGCACGAGGCTCCGCACGGAGCTATCAAAGAGTGCGAATGGAAGCATGGCGGCGCGGTACTTTTCGGCGACTCAACAACATGCGTGGGCTCTTCGAACGACACGACGATCAGCGCCGCGCAGAACGCCTTGCCGCGAGGCGCCGACTCCGGCCCCAAGCGGG
>JAHFDX010000077.1:0-8658 GCA_023248785.1 Myxococcales bacterium | reverse complement strand
GGCCGCCCCACGTTTTCTGCTACCAGGCGCAACGTAGTTGTTGACCCGGAGCGGCCTCCTCATGGAAGTGCCCTGTCGGCGCGGTATGCTTGGGTAAGACGCTCCACCGCATCGCTGACGGCGACGAGTTCTGTGGCGATACGGACTTCGGATTCGGTTTGGCGGCGGGCGACGAGGTCGATGCGCTCGTTGGTTGCGTCGATGCGCTCGCTCAAGTCCCTTCGCGTAGCTTTTATTTCCTCTCGAAGTTCCAGGCGCGTGGCCTTCATCTCCTCGCGGATCTCGATCAAGATCTTGGTGCTCAGGCTGGGCATTTCATTAGACATTGTAGCAGCCGGTGAGCACGGTGCATGCCAGGGTCTTGGGGCAGTATTTGTTGGGGAATCGGCGGATCGCATGGGGTTCGTGGCCGGGTGGTCCGTGGCCGGGACAAGGGAACTGGCGGGCTCGCTGAGTCATGCGTAGCTGTCCTCCCGATCGTGCGGCGCGTTGCCTGACATGCGAACGTGAGCAGGCATCCGCAGTGATTCAATCAACGGCAACATGGAGCAGGGCACTGCCATAGTTTCTCTAACTCACTTGGACGAGCCAGGCGCAGGGCAAGGGTCGAGTTCTTCGCGTCCCTGGGAGTGGTTGAAGCCCAGATGCCCGGTGTCCCCTACGTCAAAGTGATGGAGTCCGGGGCCCACTATTTCGATGCGTCGGTCCTCCTGGAAGGTCCACCGACCGGTGCCCGAAACGTCAGCGCCGCCAAACCCGGTGACCCTGCCATCCGGGTGCAACGTGAAGCCTCCCTTCCCTCCGAATGCCATGCCGCTCTTTCGCCAGCACCATGTACGCTCCTTCGCGAGCGTCGAGCGTAGACGAGCAAGACTCGTCTCGCGAGCACGAGCCTCGGCGGGCGAGGGGGGTGGCGGCGGAGCCATCCCGCTCAAGAGCGTCGAGACGGAGGCACCATCAAGGGAGCACTCCAGCGCGAGAGGATCGGCCTCTCGCATCGCGCGTTCCAGCTCCGCCGGATTGGCGTTCAGTCGGGCGACGTCGTTTCGAACGTCGGCAAGAATCTGACCCGAATCAGTGCAGAATCGAGCACTGTCGCCCTCGACGTCGATCGCTACGCGAACAGTCTTTCCATTCCAGGACAATGCGCGCACGTCGCCCGTCCAGCCTGGCGTCGCCGCTTCAATGGCCTTCGATGGGCCACGCTTTTGCATAAGTACCCCGAGAATGGCGGCCCACGTAACGCCACCACCCTGACAACGCTTCGCACTGAGCACGTTGCGCGTGGATAGCGAATTGTCCCGAACAACAACATCAAAGCAGCGTGCCCCCTGCACGGGCTGCTCGTTCGACAATTGCGACGCGCTTAGCGACGGCGGGTCGCGGCACGCGCAGGCAAAGCAGAATGCCATGCCCAGTCCCGCAAGGCTGCGTCGGTGCATCGAAGATACAGAGCCACTCACGTCGGCTTTGTCGCACAACTTGAAGCGACCGTCGAGGTCGGGGTAAGCGATCGGTGTGCCCCTCCCGACCAAGCATCGCCCGAGAGGTCTCCCCTTGCCGACGAAAAAGGCCGACGTGCTCGCATGGCTCACCTCCGCCTTCGGCATTGCGGCCAAGGACGGCAAGTCTCTCCTTCCTGGCTGGTCAGAGGCGGTCACGCGCGCAGTTCCCAACGGTCCGGTCGCTCGCTCGAGCCGAGTCTATCGCAACCCTTATGGCCGATCCGAATGAGCGCTCGTTTCAGTTCCCCGGTCTTCGTTGCGTGGTGATGCGGCTTCGTGAGGGGCAATGCGACCGATGCCGAGGTCGTACGTGGGCAGCGGCGACTCGTAAATCGAAACGTGGGCCGGGACCGTCAAAAGCCGAAGGCTGCCTCCACGTTGTCGATCTACATATCCAAAAATTGCATGTGATCAGCAAAAATAGGATAGGTTAACATTGGCTCGATGCCCCATCTTCGGAACAGGTTGGGTCTTTCTGTGCTTCAGCGAAAGCTACGGTTTTCGCGAGTGGTCACTATTCAAGGCGCCCGGCAAACAGGGAAAAGCGTGCTGGCGCGGGATCTGTTTAAGGGGGGTGTTTACGTCACCTTCGACAGAGCGGAAGAGCGCGAGGAAGCGAAGGCACGTATCGGTGTTTTTCTGGAACAGCTCCGCCTTCGGGCGCACGGAAAGCCCATTGTCATTGACGAAGCCCAAAAAGTTCCCGCGCTGTTCGACCAGGTGAAAGCGACGGTCGACGAAGACACTCGCCCCGGTCAGTTTCTCTTACTCGGGTCGACGGAGTTTTCCATTGAAGCGCAGGTTAACGAAAGCCTGACGGGGCGCGTGTCGCGAACCAAACTGTTTCCACTCGTTTTATCGGAAACCGTACCCGGCCACCGCCAACGCACGATCGACGAATTGCCACGCGCGAGACAGCCCTCGTTTACGCGCCGGGACCTTTTGCGATTCTTGGGCTCTGGTGGCTTCCCGGCGATCTTTTCGGTTCGCGACGATCGTGAGCGGTTGCAGCGCTTGGACGAGTGGTTGCGCCTGACGTGTGAGCGAGACGTGATGCAATTCAAGCGCGTCAAACCGGACCCCGACCTATGCCTGCGCGTTCTGCAGCTCCTTCCCCATTTGCCGGAACCCAACATTGCCGCGATCGCCAATCGGTTGAAGGTCAATGCCCGGCGTGTGGAGACCCAAATCAAGGCGCTGCTGCAAATCTTCGCTGTTCACGAACTCAGACCTCACCCGGTTGGCACAGGCAAGGCGCTCTACTATTTAATTGATCCGTCGCTTGCTCAATTTTGCGGAGGAGATTTTCAGTCTCAGCTCGATGCCGCTCTCCTCACGGAGTTTTTCGCCAAGGCCAGCTATTCCTCAAAAAGCGGCGTCCGGTTTTCCTTTTTCAGAGGCGCCAAAGGAGGAAGGCTTTCTCTCCTGATTGAATCCGGGCCGCAGAAGGTCACGGCGGTCAAGTGGTTCGATGCCGAGAAGATCGACCTTCGCGAATTGGCCATCTTTCGAAGCTTCGCGGAGAAGGCGAAACGCCAGCGAATTCAAGTGCAGTCCATCGCGTTCTGCGGCATCTCGCGACCCACCAAAGTGGACGAAATCACGGTACTGCCGTGGGAGTTTGCGTTCTAAGAACATGGGGGGCGCTCACTGCGCAACACCCATCGCACGTCGGGTATGTAACCAGCAGAGAGAGCGGGATGGTCGCTCCGCTCCCTGCAGGCTATCGCTCGCTTTTGCGAGCTCCTGTCTCGCTGCGCTCGTCAGAGCGTGGAGCCTCTCACCCGCGGTAGGCTTCACATACTTCATGCAGCGGAGAGAGCGGGATTCGAACCCGCGGTAGGCTTGCACCTACACATGATTTCCAATCATGCTCCTTCGGCCACTCGGACACCTCTCCATCGAAGGCAACAGCAATGAACACGTTATCATCATTGAGGAGTCCGCTCCTACGCTATCGACTCGCTCTCGCTTCGCCTCCTTTTTTTTCGCAGGGCGAAAAAGAGCTCGGAGCCCTCCCTTCGGTCGCTTCAGCCTATCGCTACGCTCCTGTCTCGCTGCGCTCGTCAGAGGCCGGAGCCTCGGACACCTCTCCAGGAGGGGCGTCCTTCTAGCACAACCTGGCTACTTGGCTTCAAGCTTCACGAGTTCGATCTCGAAGAGGAGGGGCATTCGGCCTGGAATTTTCGGGGGTGAGCCCTTGTTGCCGTAGCCGAGGGATGGCGGGATGGTGAGCACGCGTTTGCCGCCTTGCTTCATTCCGAGGAGGCCTTTTTCCCAACCTGCGATCACTTTTCCCTCACCGAGTTTGAGTGAGAACGTTTCGTTTGGAGGACGGGAGCTATCGAAGATCGAACCATCCGGAAGCGTGCCGGTGTAGTGCACGTTGACGGTGTCTCCCGACTTGGCGACGGCGCCGGATCCCTCTGCGAGGTCGACGATCGTCAGCTCCTCTTTGACGCCATGCGGATTCTTGATGGCAAAGTCCACGAGTTTCGAAAACGCGCGATAAGGGAGCGCGCCAGAAATGAGGAAGCCTCCGACGATGAACGTCGGGGCGCCATTGATATCGAGCGTACGAGCAGCCTCAAGATCCTCGTTCACGCGCTTCTCGTGTGTCTTTTCGTCGAGCGCCTTCGTAAGGGCCTTCTCATCGACCCCGAGTCCCTTGGCATGCTTAAGGAGCGTGGCACGCTCGAGGCCCTCTTTCTGATTCTCAAACAGCGCTGCGTAGTACTTCCAAAAACCAGCATCGCCCTTCTGTTTTTTAACTTCGATGGCGGCTTGTGACGCCGGTTGCGCTTGTTCGTGCATCGGAAGGGGAAGATGGCGCCAAACAAGAGTGATTTCCTTTCCGCGCTCACGCACGAGGTGATCGAGCATGCTCTTCGCACGCGCGCAATACGGACACTCAAAGTCGGCGAACTCTTGAACGAGCACCTTGCCCGTGCCTTTGCGAGGCGCGTCTTCTGGCACCTCTATCGTTACAAATGGGGGGGCGAAAGGTCTGATCGCCTGGCCCATGATGTGATCGTAGATGGCACGCGGCTTCACGCCTTTCTTTTCGAGCGATTCGGCGTGAGCAATTTCCTCTTCCACCATCTTCTTGATGACCTCGTGCGGCTGGTTTCCCACGAGCCTTCGTCCATTGATAAACAGATGAGGCGTGCCTGCGGCATTGACCTCTTCGGCAAGCTCGACGTCCGCATCGATGATGCCCTCGTACTTTGACGTTTTGACGGCGGCCTGCACCTTCTTCACATTGAGGCCGAGCTTTTCTGCGATGGCCTCAAGGTCTTCGTTCGCGAGTCTGTCTTGCTGTGCAAGCAGGGCGTCGTGCGCATTCCAAAACCCGTCTTCGCCCTTTTGAGCGCGCGCCTCGTACGCGAGCATCGCTGCGGGCACGGCCCTTGGGTGCATCGGAAGCGGTTCGTTCTTCCAAACGAAACGGACCTTGTCGCCAAATTCTGCGCGGATCTTTTCGAACGTCGGTTCAATTTTTGCGCAGTAGGGGCACTCCATATCCGCGAACTCGACAATGGTGACTAGGGCGTCTTTGCCCCCGCGCACAGGGCTCTTTCCAATGGGTACGTACCACGCGAGCGTGTCGTTCGGCTCCGGTTCCTTCGACTTGTTCTTTGCTTCCTTGACCTCATTGAGGCCTGCGTTCGCAAGCTCTTCGTAGGCGGCCGAAGCTCCCTTTTCCTTCGCGAGTTCATCGCCGTGGCTGCGCTGCTCCTTCATGTATTGCGCAAGCGCCTTGATTGGTGCGTCGGGGCGCAGAGGTACTGCGTTGAGAAAGATGGAGACTCCGTCGGAGTATTCCACCTTCTCGGCTTGCACTGTATCGAAGGCCAGCTTCTTGGCAATCCGGTCGGATGCGCGCTCTTTCGCAACTGCAGCCTGATCTGCCTGGGCACTTGCGGCGGCGGCGTCGAGCCACGTCGAGAGTGCCTTCTCGTCCGCGGGGGGTGGTTCTTTGCTTACCTGCTTCACAAAGGCCATGAACGCATCGGCCCCAGCCACGTCGTAAACAGCTTGCGCCGTCTGAGCGATGACGGTTGTCGTTACATCATTTGGAATAGTCCGAATTACAATTCGCAAATCGTCGGGCTTAATCTCAGCGCGCAATTTCTCCACGAAAGACACCATCGTCTTCAAATCGTCGGCCGTTGGACGGGCATACACGATCAATGTGCTGGCCTGTGCACGCGCGCCCAGGACAACGTCGAACCGGTGAATGGGCACGGAGCCATTTTCATCGCGTTTCGCGTCATCACTATCCGCGAGCATGAGACCCGAACTGTTTTTTGAGCCGGGTGAATCTGTCGCGTGCGCATTCGGCAAGGGCTGCGCGTTCTTTGCGTTCGGCCCTCCGCATGCGGCAAGGACGAGGGCGACTGTTGAGGCGAGAAAGGAATGACGCATTTGGCGGTCCTTTGGAAAGTGCTTTTGAAGGTTAGCTATTTTGGAGCGGTGCGGTCCGAATTCGTACTCACGCCCCATGCGTGCAATTGCTCAACGAGCGTAGGGTCTAAGAACACATCTTCGGATGGCGCGCGATCACGTATGGCTTGCTTGCGCTCGCGAAGCGCCGCCATGGCGAGCCACTCAAACGCAATCGGATAGGCGGTGCGCGCTTCGACGGTGCATGTGGGGTCGATGGTCAATTGACAGAGCTTCGAATCAGAAGAGGGTGAATCGAGAAGCACAAAGGCGCCCGCTCGCAATGAGAGCCGTCCCGAGTCCGCCGCAACGCGCGCAAACCCTCGGCGCGTCGTTGTGCTTGATTGCGCATCGGACCAAACGCGTGTGAAGTCTTGTCCTTTGGCTGTGATGGGAGGAGTAAGGCCGAGAATTTCGAGAGTTGTTACTGCGACGTCGGAGCTCGTCACGGAAGCTCGACTCTGCGTACCCGCCGGCGCACCCGCACCGATTGCGAAGAGCGGCACGCGCAACAGATCCTCGTTGAGCACGTCGGCTTGCGTTAGAGGTAGAAGATCGGGAGGTTGAATTCCTACATCGCTTGTTACAAATATGGCCGTCTTGGCAAGCGTGTCGGCACGCTCGAGCGATTCGACCCACTCCCTAAGTTTCTTGCCGTGCTCCGCAAGACTTACGTTGTATGCGGCCCACATTCGCGGTTTGTCGGACTCGGAAATTCGTTTTGGATTCTTCTTTGATGCCGCAATCGCAATTCCGGCTTTGCGAGGGTCCATGCCGCCACTCATGTCGGTTGGCCCAAGCGTCTTGAGTGTGGCCTCGGAGATGTGCCACGGAGGGTGTCCGGCGCGCGCATGGACGACTGCGAGCCAACGTGAGCCCTTGTGCGCGTCTGTCCATTTCATGAGGGAGTCGAAGATCTCTGCCGGATTCCCGCCGGCCGTCACGGGCATCGAAGCGACGTGATCCCAGCCTCGACTAAATCCGTATGCCGCACTGGTTGTTGGCAGTGTGGAGAAAAGCGCGGTCGATATGCCCGCTTGTCGCGCGGTGTCCGCAATCGTTGGGATGTTTTTTGGCAAACGCGCGTACGTCCGATCCACCGAATGAACAAGTGGCGAGCATCCTGTGAGAATGGATGCAAACGCGCCTTGTTCTCGAACGCTTGTGCTTCGCAGATCAGAAAAATAGGTCCCTCGTGAAGTGAGCCAGTCGTAAAGCGCAACGACCTCCGAGCTGACTTCGGGGATTTGCGTCACATTTGTAGGCATGCGACTCAAAACCACGATGGCAATCCGCTCCACGTCGGTGCCTCGCGGTGGTTGGTGGTTTTGATCGACCCATTGCACGCCCCATTCAATCCGCGGGTCGCCGATGAGGACGCGCACGCCTTTTTTTGCAGCGCGAATTTGCCACTCCAAGGCACCCAGTGTGGGAGCCTCCTCTTTGGTGCGGGCAACGACGTCGACATCCCGCCATTGTTTTTGGTCCGCGTCGTTTAGGGTCTCTTCGTACAAAACATTTGGCGACTCACCATCGACCAAGCGCACCAGGGAGACCTTGGCTCCACCCACTCCGTTCATGGCAACGCTCGCGCGTACACGTGTGCCTGGTGCGAGCCAGTCGACAAAGCGCGCGAAGCTTGAGGTGCGTAAGGACAGCGCGCGTTTGGCTCGTCCACCGACGGAAGCTTGAACCATCGCGTCTCGTGGGGTCGGTGCTGCGTACTGTTCGTCGATGGCTTCGGTGCCGATGTGAATCCAATCGAGGAGGAGTGAGCCGTCTTCCTTTGCCGTCCCGTTCATGCGCACCGACAACTCGTTCATGCCGCGAACGATCGAGGCATACCCTCCCTGTGCAACGACCACGCGCGTTTCGTCGCGCAATATAGGCCACGTTCCAACCACCTTGCCGTTGAGAACGATCGTCGCGCGGCCATCCTTCAAACCTCGAACGCGTGCCTGGACGAATACGGGCGATGGTATGCCAGGTGCGTTTGCGCGTGGAGGCGTGCCTTGTGCTTCCTTTTCCGTCCACACGAAGCCGAGCGAAAACGAAGTGCCCAGAAGCTTCCCCCATGTCGCGCCCTCGCGCTCGACGGATGGGCCAAAGTCGCCCCGAAATCGCAGAGCAGCGAGCTCACCGCCGAGATCGATCAACAGCCCTTGATGGCCGAGTGTCATGCGCTCATCGAGCATGGACAGGCCGTGGGGCCTTGCGATGTCACCGTGCAATGGCTCGCTGCTCGCATCGTTCGAACCGCCGTCTGGCACCGAGCTTGTCGCTGAGCGGCAACCCAAGGCAAGGGCGAACGAAAGCAGGCCAATCGGACAGATTCGAGAGTGAGGGACAGTTACTCCCACGTCACCCGGGTCGTAGCACACCCACGAACTTCCACCGATGCGGTTCGTTCGCCACCCATCACGCCCACACGCACTTCATGGGTTCCGGAAGGGAGCGCAATTGTGCCGTGTGGTCCCCGCGGACGAATGGTGCCGTCGATACGAATCGGTGCGTCCGGTGGACTGTTCAAGGCGATCAAACCCTGATTCGAAGCAAGCGTGCACGGAACAAGCTCGGTCGTGCCGTCGACGCGCAATGTGGAAATGGTCGCCCTCTCGGGCGTTCGCACGGTGAAAGGCTCGGTTGTGCGAGGCGTCGGGTGGGTCGCGAGTGTCTTAAAACCAAGCGTCCCAAGTCCCACCGCAAT
>JAHFDX010000677.1 GCA_023248785.1 Myxococcales bacterium | reverse complement strand
TGCCCCGAGCGGGGCCTTATCGGGACGGAGAAGGCCGATCTCCCCCTAAAAGAGCGCGATTTCGCCATACACATCTCGAGCATGACAGCACCCATCCACATTGCGTAGCCTAGGAAGACTGACAGATGCGCAAAGAAGGACCTGAAGGAGACCACTGTGAGTGAAGCCGTGTCGACCGCTCGTTCTGCTCGCGAAGCACTGGCCCGCGGCCTAAGCGCGTTGCAATCCAATCCTAACGTTCCTCCCGAATTTCTCGACTTGGCCGAGCCCATCGCGATGGCCATGGGTGCGCTGCATCGCATCGAGCGATCCCAGGGGCGCGATCTGAAAGAACCTGCGGAGACGGCACTCTCGCAGGTGCGCAACGCACTCGCACAACTGCAGGCAAAACCGCTCGAGCACCCGGCCATCATGCAGGCGATGGAGGCCGTTGCCAGTTCGCTTTCGCTCGTGCATAGCCTGAGTCGGGTTGCAGGAGCAGCGGTAGCACGTGACCCGCAGCCCGCTCAAAACCATCCTCCGACTGCTGCGATGGAAGCCGCGCCCACAACAACGCCGCTTGCCAAGCCTGGCCCGCCGCACCCACAAGCGCAATACGCTCCACCTCAAGTGGCTCCACCTCAAGCGGCTCCACCCCAAGCGTTTTACCAACCGCCTGTGCAGCAGGGCTACCCGCAACATCAACAGACCGCGCAAGCGAAGCCCCCGCAGGCCGCATATGCCCAGGCCCCGCAGGCGGCGCCACCGAACTACGCCCAGCACCCCTATGCACAGCAACCGCACGCACAACCCCAAGCGCCTGCGCGCCCGGCTGCGCCCGCCGAGCCGGCAGTCGTGTATGCGTCGAAGCCAGCCATCGAAGAGGGCCTCACCAAAGTGAACGCCGAACTCGGGGCTCATAGCTCCACGAACTTTTACAAAGGCCTTGCGGGCAACGACATTATCGAACACGGCGGCCTCTTCGTGGCCACGCACAGCGCGTTTGCGGTGGGTGCGAAGGTGCGCCTTCACGTTTCACTCCCTGGCGGTTACGAATTCGAAGCGCAAGCGATTGTGCGCTGGCTGCGTGCAGCCTCGGAAGCGGGCGTCGATGCACCTCCCGGATTCGGGGTGCAGTTTACGAGCATCTCCCCGGATGCGCGCCAACTCGTGTATCGGTACGTTCGTAACCGCGAGCCGCTCTTTTACGACGATTTGTAATAGATACAGCTCCAAGCGCACCGACGCCCCAATTTCGCTACGCTGGCTTTCTCGCGTGCGCGTTCGCTTTCTCCTTTTCGTCATTGCTCTGTTCATCCTCTGGCCTGTTGTGCCAGTGCGAGCAGCAAACAACCCACGCCTGAAGTACAAATCGATCCAATCGGATCACTTTAACGTCACCTACTACGGCGACATGGATGCCATCGCGCGCCAAGTCGTGTCTTGTGCCGAGCACGCAAATCAAACGCTTGCGCCTCTTCTTGGTTGGTCTGCGTCAGAGAAAACCGAGATCCTTCTGACCGATTCCTCAGATGATGCCAACGGCTCAGCAACTCCGTTACCGTACAACAAGATCGAACTTCTGATCACCGCGCCCGACGACCTATCACCCCTGGGCGATGTTGACGACTGGTACCTCGAGCTGGTGACGCACGAGTACACGCACATTCTTCACACCGACGCGGTGCGAGGATTTCCAGCGGCGCTCAATGCGATCCTTGGCAAAACGTTTGTTCCCAATCAAGTGCAACCTCGATGGCTGTTGGAAGGGCTTGCTGTGTTTGAGGAAAGTTCACACACCACGGGCGGACGCCTTCGGTCGTCAACGTGGAACATGTACATGCGCACCGACGTGCTTGAAAATAATGTCGCAACGCTTGATCAATTTTCCAATGTGCCGCGACGATTTCCGCAAGGCAACCTTTGGTACCTTTATGGGTCGTATTTTCTTAAGTGGATTGCGGAAACGTACGGAACATCTGCCATCCGCAACATGATTTCCGAACACTCGTCCGCGATCATACCGATCGGAATCAACCGATCGATGCGACGTTCAACCGGCCGCACGTTTGAAGAATTGTATCCCGTGTGGGTACAAAGCATGCAAAGGGCGTACGAAGCCGACGCGAATGAAGTGCGCACGCACGGGCTTCGAGAAGGCGTGCGGCTCACGTTTCATGGCCAGACCGCCTATAAGCCGCGATGGGTTCCAAAGGGCGCATGGAACGGTGCCGAGGGCTCCCTACTTTATCATCGCGACGATGGGCACTCGACGCAGGGGCTCTACACGCTTCCGCTAGAACGTCACAAAGACGGTTCCATTTCAGCGGAGGCGCAAAAAAGCACGTTACGAGTACGTACCGTAGGACAAACCACAACAGCGTTTCTTCCCGATGGCTCGCTCTTATTCAATTCGGTCGATATTTACGACAACCTGTGGGCTTACAACGACCTGTTCCTGCTCGGCCCCAACTCCATCGAACAACGTGGCATCGAAAGGCATCGCAAGAGGCTCACGAACGGGTTTCGCGCGCGCGAAGCGGATGTCAGTCGTGACGGGCGCCACGTGGTGTTTGTTACAAACCATCACGGTACGAGCTACCTCCAAACGGCCGACTTAGCGGACGGCACCATCAAAAACGTTCACGTACTCGTGCCAAGCAAACCGCTCGAGCAAGTATTCGCACCGCGATGGTCCCCCGACGGGGCCTCCG
>JAHFDX010000076.1:8223-10548 GCA_023248785.1 Myxococcales bacterium | reverse complement strand
CTCGCGGTAGGTGTCGCGCGAAAAACAGAGCGGCGCTGCGAAATCATCGCCGGGACAAAGCCCATTGACCATTGAAGTCCCCTGATAGGGTGGAAACGTAACATTCCAATAAGGTTTCTTGCCCGCCTCAAGCGGAGCTTTCAACCATGTGAGATTCACCCCCGAGGACTTGGCAAACTTCGTCGTTTCCTCCAATGCGCGTTTGCCGCCGGTGGGTTCCCGTTCGCCCGGCTTTGCAGGAGGATACATCGCATCATGACCTGCGGTGAATTCAAGGAAACTCTTCGCAAATTCGCGGGTCTTAGGCCCGCAGTCGTATTTCGGTTCTGCGTGGGCTTCGATCGAGACCAACGCCACGGCGATGAGACTCCAAAATCCCAGTTGTTTCATTGCATTTCCTCCCCGACGTACAACGCGATTGGCGCGGGGTACTTACCCGAAACCGCCCTCATCCATGCCTCATGAGAACGGCTTCCCGAAAGCGAAACATTAGAGTGCGCGCTGCACCCCACCCCTCTCACGCCACCGGGTTCTTGCCGCCGACATTGTGCTTTCGTCCCAACTTTCCCCGGTACAAGCCCCTTGACGCCGGGCTTGGGCGGCCTACCTTGCGGCGCGTTGCTAGCACTCGCATGTGGTGAGTGCCAACGGGTTCAGAGCTCGAGATTATCTCGAAATTTCATGGATATAGCGTACTCGCACGGAGGCTTCCGATGAAGATTCGTCCGCTCGCTGACCGCATCGTGGTCAAGCGTCTTGCTGAAGAGGAAAAGACCAAGGGTGGGATCATTATCCCAGACACTGCCAAAGAGAAGCCGATCGAGGGCATGGTTGTCGCCGTCGGAAACGGCAAATCGCTCAAGGACGGCAAGCTCCGCCCACTCGATGTCAAGGCAGGCGCACGCGTGCTCTTCGGTAAATACTCGGGGACGGAAGTCAAACTCGAGGGCGATGAGCACATCATTTTGCGCGAGGACGACATCCTCGCCGTGGTCGAGTGAGTGAAGGAGTAAAGTGATGAGCGCAAAACAAATTATCTACAGCCGAAGCGCGCGCAACGCGATCCTCGAAGGCGTCAACACCCTCGCGAATGCCGTCAAGGTGACGCTAGGCCCCAAGGGTCGCAACGTCGTGATCGAAAAGAGCTACGGAGCACCCGTAGTTACGAAGGACGGCGTGACCGTGGCGAAGGAAATCGAACTTCCCGGGAAGTTCGAAAACATGGGCGCGCAAATGGTCCGTGAAGTCGCGAGCAAGACGAGCGACAAGGCCGGTGACGGAACAACCACCGCGACCGTTCTCGCACAAGCGATCTACGCGCAAGGGCTGCTTCTAGTAGAAGCCGGCCACAACCCAATGGACCTGAAGCGCGGTATTGACAAGGCCGTGGAAGCGATCGTCGCAGAAGTGAAGAAGTTGTCCGTTCCTACGAAGGATCGCGCGACCATCGCGCAAGTGGGAACGATCAGCGCCAATGGCGACAAAGACATTGGCGACATGCTCGCCAATGCGATGGAGAAGGTCGGCAAGGAAGGCGTGATCACGGTTGAAGAGGCAAAGGGCATGGCGTCCGAGCTTGAGACCGTTGACGGCATGCAGTTCGATCGAGGGTACCTCTCGCCATACTTCGTCACGAATCCCGAGAAGATGGTCGCCGAGCTAGACGACGCGTACGTCCTCCTCAGCGAGAAGAAGATCTCGGCCATGGCCGATCTACTTCCCGTTCTCGAGACAGTTGCGCGCGATCAACGCCAACTTCTCATTGTGGCCGAAGACGTCGACGGCGAGGCGCTCGCGACTCTCGTCGTCAACAAACTCCGTGGCCTTCTTAAGGTGTGCGCCGTCAAGGCCCCGGGCTTTGGCGATCGCCGCAAGGAAATGCTGCAGGACATCGCCATCCTCACGGGTGGCACGGTCGTTAGTGAGGACCTCGGCCTCAAGCTCGAAAATGTAACTGTTACCGATCTTGGACGCGCCAAGAAGATCAAGGTCGACAAGGACAACACCACCCTCGTCGACGGTGCCGGGGATGCGAAGGAAGTGAAGGGTCGTTGCGAAGCCATTCGCAAGCAGATCGAAACCACAACAAGCGACTACGATCGCGAAAAACTCCAAGAGCGCCTAGCGAAACTCGCGGGCGGTGTTGCGGTGATTCGCGTTGGCGCGCACACGGAGACCGAACTCAAGGAAAAGAAGGCCCGCGTGGAAGACGCGCTTCACGCTACGCGTGCAGCCGTCGAAGAGGGCATAGTTCCCGGCGGCGGTGTTGCACTCCTTAGAGCACAGAGCGCGCTCGATAGTCTCAAGGTCGAAGGCGCGGAAGCG
>JAHFDX010000076.1:0-8213 GCA_023248785.1 Myxococcales bacterium | reverse complement strand
TTCGTGCAGGGAAGGGAGGCTTCGGCTTCAACGCGCAAACGGAGCAGTTCGAAGACTTGCTCAAGGCAGGCGTCATTGATCCTGCAAAGGTCGTGCGCTCGGCGCTCGAATACGCGGCAAGCGTGGCAGGCCTCATGTTGACAACCGAAGCTGTCATTGCCGACAAGCCGAAGACGGAGAAAGCTCCTGCAGGTGGCGGGGGTGGCATGGGCGGTATGGGTGGCATGGGCGGTATGGGTGGCATGGGCGGCGGCGACTTCGATATGGACTGAAAGATTCGCTGATTGCTCAAGAGCGGAGGGCGCGCTGGCGGTTGCTAGGCGCCCTTCCGCTTTTGTTCATTTGGCGATCCGTGGGTGGTCATGGGGCCACATCCTTGATACGGTCAAACGCTGGTGAAACTCTCGGTTTTGGGTTGCCATGGCGGCGAGACGCCGAAGCACCGTACGAGTGCCTTTCTCATCGACGATCGTCTCGCTATCGATGCGGGTGCGTTGACGAGTTCACTCGAAGTTCCATCCCAGTGCGCCATCGAGGCGGTGCTCATCAGTCATGCGCATCTCGATCACATTCGCGATCTGTCCACTATTGCGGACAACCGTGTCCAGAATGGCGCGCCGCCGCTGAAGGTATTTGCGACACAGGACACGATTGATGTGCTCGTTACGCATTTCTTCAACGGACAGATATGGCCTGATTTTACGAAGATCCCCACCGGACGCGGACCCACGATCGAGCTGGTACCTCTCATCGTCGGAAAGCCGAACAACGTGGCCGGTTACATCGTTACACCCGTTCCGGTGAACCATACGGTCGACTGCTCTGGGTTCGTCGTCGATGATGGTGTGTCTAGTATCGCGTACAGCGGTGACACGGGACCGACGGACTTGGTGTGGCGGGTACTCTCGGGGCAATCGAATCTCAAAGCTGCGCTTGTTGAGGTGAGCTTTCCAAATTCGGCACAATCACTCGCAACGGTGAGCGGACACCACACGCCCGCAACACTTGCGGTCGATATCAAAAAGTATTCGAAGCCGATCGATTTACCGACGCTGCTTTATCATATGAAGCCGTCGTTTCAGGCCGAGATCGAGCGTGAGTGCGCACGGCTTGCGGGCGTGAACGTTACACCACTCCGACTTGGGGACGAGTTTTCCTTGTAACTGCGCGGCGCAAGATCGCGGAGAAGCGATTCGAACTTCGAGAAACGCTCGAATCCGGGAAGGCGTGCCATCATGTGGTCGATTTCCAACAGACCTTCATAGCCGGCGCCTTCGTCTACCTCGGCCAAGTAACGAATGAGAAACTCGAATTCCAAACGCGGTTTGATCCCCGCACCGACTGGAGTCCAAAGGGCGCTCAGAATTTGAAATGTACTCCGCCTTACGACCGCGCTTGTGCTGAGCGCACGTTTGGCTTCGCCATAGTAAAAGGCAAAGTGCTTGCGTTCGTCTTTGCAGATTCGTTGAAGAAGCTCGCGAAGCACGGGGTTTCGTGTTCGTCTAGCCAGCAAGACATAACCAGTCACGGTTGTCAGCTCGGCCGCGGCACCCCACGCGAGATACGTCGCACGCTGAACGCGCGGCCATAGGCCCAAAAAGCGCGTTCCCAGTGCCTCAAACGCTTCCTTCAGTGGACGCGCTGGGCCTTGCGCGCGTGCGTTCGATGAGACCTGCTCATCATATGCGCGGCGGAATTTTTCAAGCGCTCGATTGTGAAATAACTCCTCGTAGGCCCAGCAAGTGATGAACGTGCGAACTTTAGGATCATGGCGGAGATTTGTGTTGAGCAGATCGCGGGCCCAAAACGTCGTGTGGCCCTCGACGTCGATGAAGTAGTCAAGCGCGCGCAGCTCCTCTGGCTCAAGTTGCCAGTCACAAGCGCGCTCAAAATCGATCCCGTAGAGGTTGAGCGGGCCTGAGTTCTCCACGTAGCTGTCGAAGTTGAACGTCATGCAAAATCTCCAGGCCGAATCTCCGAGCGGCGTCTCCAAGGTTGACGGCGACTCACATTGTGTGCCCAACGCAACGTCACCTCAAGCATGATGGGCCCGCTTTTTTGTCTTGCGAAGTATGCAAAACGGGCGCAAAAAAGGCCGCTTACGCATGAGCAGCTCCACCGCACCGCTGCCCGAGGTACCCGGGCTCGAGGATGACCCGGAAGGGCTGCGCGTTGTTCGCGAGGAGCTCAAGCTTCTCGTAGCCGTTACGCACGCACTCGATATGGCCACCAATCGCAGTGTGGACAAGACGGAAGAAGATGCGCGCCTGCTCGAATTGCGGGAAGAAGTTTCCGTTGCCAAACCCGAAGATCTACCGGCGCTGTTTGAGCAGATGCATCACATTGGAGCATTACGGGCTCAACGTGGGCGTAGCGTCACGGGTACCGTCGACCGCGCGGCACCGTACTTCGGGCACCTTCGTCTTGAGGAAAATGGGAAGCGTCGAGACATTCTGCTTGGCTCGAAGAGTTACGTCGATCCGACGGCGGGCATTCGCATTGTCGACTGGCGAAACGCTCCCGTCAGCTGCATCTACTATCGATATGCTGAAGGCGACGATTACGAGGAAATCCTTGGTGACAAGACCGCAGAAGGTCTCGTTCTCGCCAAGCGAAGCGTGGCGGTCGTTGGCGGCGAACTCATACGCGTTGCATGTCCCCAGGGAATTTTTGTGCGTGGCCGCGAGGGTGTATGGCGCAAGACAAGCGACAAACCATCCAGGCTCTTCACCGAAAATCGATCAAAACAAGTTGCAAAAGACACTGCGCGTCTCGGTATCGGGGCTGATGGTGAGAAGCGGCAAGATCGATTGCTGCCAGCGATTGCCAGCTTGCTCGACACCGCTCAGTTCGAACTCATCGCAAAACCAAGCGCAGGTCTTGTGGCTGTGCAGGGGAGTGCGGGCAGCGGCAAGACCACGGTCGGACTGCACCGTGTGGCGTATTTGGCGTTCGCCGATCCGCAACGTTTTTCGCCCGAACGCATGGCTGTCTTCGTCCCTAACGACGCGCTTGTGCATTACGTCTCACGCGTCCTTCCCGAACTTGGAGTAAGTGGCGTCCCCGTGACAACGTTCGGCCGTTTTGCGCGTCGGGCAATTGCCGGCCTATTTCCGAAACTACCGACGAGACTCACCGACGAAACGCCCGCGGTGGTCATGCGTGCGAAGTCCCATCCTGCGATGTTGCGATCAATCGATCGCGTGGTCGCACGCGTGGTCGCACGCGCGGACGCGAAGTTACGCGAGGGTATGGCGAGATGGCCCGAAGGCGAGCTCGTTGAAAAAGCGTGGAAGGCGACTGCCGAGCACCCTCTTGACTTGCGGATCTCAGCGCTCGCTGCATGGGTGAGCGGCAAGCGATCGCTGCCCAACGTTGGCCAGGCCTCCACACTTCCAGATGTGACGCGCGGTGCGATCGAACGACTTGGTCAAGAGCTGAGACAGCTTTCGCGCTCCGTTGTGAATGCGTGGGACGAACTTGTCACATCACGCGAACGACTCAGCGAAGCGTTTCACGGGATCGATGGCTTCGGCTCGGCACGACTCGATCAAGTTCACGACTGGTGTGTGAAGCAGGCGCGAATTCGTTCGGAAGGGGATCGCGACGGCGAAGAGCCCACGCTAGATTCCGAAGACCATGCGTTGCTTCTGCGGATTTGGCAACGGCTGCGCGGTCCCATCACGGATCTCGACGGTTCGCCGATTCGATTCGCGCACGTCTTTGTCGACGAAGTGCAAGACGCAAGCCCCATCGAACTTGCAGTGCTTATCGATCTTGCCGGCAAGGAACGCTGTGTCACTCTCGCCGGTGACGTCGCGCAACGCATGCTCGACGAAGACAACGATGCCCACGGCGAATTCTCGTGGCAAGAACTGTTGACGCTCCTCGGAGCGACGCACACGAAGATAGAGCCTCTAAAAGTGAGCTACCGATCGACCGCAGAGATCACCGAATTCGCGCGCAAGATTTTGGGACCCTATGCACACGATGCTGAACCCATCGCAACTCGTCACGGACCACCGGTCGAGTTGTTCTCATTCTCTTCTGTCGGTGAGGCAGTCGGTTGGGTTGCCGAGTGTCTGAAGCAACTCCACCGCGACGAGCCGGAAGCCAATGTGGCACTCGTCGCGCGCTTCCCCCAGCAGGCTCATGTCTACTATGAAGGCCTGGTTCGCGCAGAGGTGCCGAATGTGCGGCGCGTTGCAAAACAAGATTTCACGTGGGATGCGGGCTTTGACATCACCGACATTCGACAAACCAAGGGGCTTGAGTTCGACGAAGTGATCTTGCTCGAAACGAACGCGTCGAGCTTTCCCGAAACACCGCAAGCGCGACACGCACTCTATGTCGGAGCCACGCGTGCGGCGCATCAGCTTTGGTGCACATCGAGCGAACGTCCGTCGGAGCTTGTGACCGGCGCGCTTAACCTTGAGAGGTAATACGCTTCGCTTCCAAACAGCCTGCGCGCATCGAATCTAAAAAGTTTACATAATGTATCTTATGCGACATTCGTGAGAATCGTGGTGGCAGGCTGAACGGGGCAAATAGCGCCTGATTTTCCTTAGTTCCAGCATCCGCGGGTGAACGATACCAAGCATCCAGGGACCTCGTTGCAGGGCTTGTCGAGGCACGTCGCCATCTCGTCGCGATTGCGGACAAGCACGAACAAGTCACAGTCATCACCGTCAAGGTAGCGAAACTTCTCCGTATTGCATTGAACACCCTTCGAAGAGCACCGCGACAGCCGCGTTCCAATTCCATCTTCGCTCGCGTGCGCTGCCGCGACTTTTCGACTGCATTCCTTCACCGTCGGATAGCATCCGCGGTCATTGTAGCAGTCGGCCATCTCCTGACCGAGGGGTGCTCGAAAGGCCGCGCCGAAGCAGCTGGTGATCGTGTCGCAGTCCTCTTCGCCCTGTTTGGACATGCTCCCACCGTCGACTGCGCATTTCGTCGCGCGTTCCTTCGCTTTGTCGCAGGCGGCGGCAAGTGAGCCGGACCCGCCAGTGCTTCCAGGCACCGTACCGTCGGTCGTCGTTGTGGATGAGCTACACGCCAAAAACAGAATCAAGGCCGACGGCAGGCGTAGTCCCGCTGCAAACTTGGCAATCGCCGATCGCATCATTGTGTCCGCTCCGGAATCCGCCCCGCCTGCGAGCGCTGATATGGCATGCGAGTCCTCGATGCGCAAGCGGATCACGGCCCGCAATGTGTCCTTTTCATAAAGACTGATTTAGTGTAATCTGTATCTTGTGGACGACCACATTCGTACCGTGATCCGGGAAAAGCTTGCGGAGGCGGTTTCCCTCCCATTGCCGACTTGGACTCGGCGAGACGCACGGATCCCCAAGATTCCCAAGAAGGCGCACGCGGTCATTGGGATGCGCCGGTCGGGTAAAACATGTTTTCTGCACCAGTGCATGGCCGAGCGGCTCGCTCTCAAGGCCCCTCGCAATACGCAGGTGTACTTCAGCTTCGAGGACGAGCGCCTTTTCCCCCTCGATGTGAAACACCTGAATTGGGTCCTCGAGGAATACTACCTTCTGTTTCCGGAGATGCGTGACGCGCACAAAGTGACCTTCTACTTCGACGAGATTCAGCTCGTACCCGGCTGGGAAACGTTTGTCCGGCGGATTTTGGATACTGAGTTTGTCGAGGTTTTTGTTTCGGGATCCTCTGCGAAGATGTTGAGTCGCGAAGTGGCAAGCGCCCTTCGCGGCAGGGGCACCGAGACCGTGATCTTTCCGTTCAGTTTTCGAGAATTTCTAAGACATCGAGGTCGTGAAATTGAAGATGTTGCTCGTCTCACGAAAGCGCAGCGGTCTTGGGTCGAGCGGGCGTTCACGGAATACCTCGTGTGCGGCGGATTTCCAGAAGCACAAGGCCTCGCAAAGATCGACGCGATCCCTCTCTTGCAAGGCTACGTCGAGACGGTTGTTTTTCGAGATGTGATCGAGCGCTATCAGCTGACCAACATCGTCGCGCTGAAGAGAATGGTTCGGCAGATCATAGCTTCGCCCGGGGCTCGGTTTAGCGTGCATCGTCTTTTGGCAGACCTTCGCTCGCAAGGTGTTCCCGTTGGAAAAGAAACGCTGCATGCGATGTTTGAGCATCTGGTAGATGCCTTTCTGATTCGTTCGGCGCCGATCTACACAGCGTCAGAGCGGCGCAGGCAGAGCAATCCGCGGAAGATTTACCCGGTGGATCCAGGCCTCATCGGGGCATTCGATCGTTCAGGTCGTGCGAACCTCGGGCACGCCCTCGAGACCACGGTTCTTATCGAGCTTGAGCGTCGAGGATATTCGCTCTCGTATTACCTTTCTCCGAAAGGTACAGAAGTGGACTTCATTGCCGAATCGGTGAATGGCTCCCCGATTCTCATTCAGGTCTGCGCGGACTTATCAGACGAGGAGACTCAGAAGCGGGAGTTCCGTTCCATTGCTGCGGCGCGCGCCGAGATGAAGAACATCCCGTCCCTGTTGTTGGCGAAGAGTGCGCTCGACGTGGCCCTTATCGACCCTCCTAGGGGAGTTAAGGTGCGCTCTGTGTGGGAGTGGATGCTCTCGGCGCGCGTGTGAAGAGAACTTACCGCGGCAGCGGCGGATCAATCGAAAGCGCAAGTAGCACGCCATTGTTCGATAACGCATACGCGCGCTTCCCATACACCGCCGGATGCCCCGTAAATCCCGTGCCGGTATCAATCCCGTCAATCCCTCGACCGTTGAGCGGCGAAATCAAATGTAACCCATGGCGTGGCGAACCCACAAGCAGCGCACCCATGGCGGGCACCGGCGCTGAAATGCCACCATCTGGGATACGAATTCGCCAAACGATTTCGCCTGTGGACGGCTCCAGCGCCCAAAGGCCCGACAGACTACTCGACGCGAGCAACAAGGAACGCGCGGGCAGAATAGGATCGTCCGAGGGAGCCCCCGGCAAGCGATGGGCAGGCTCTTCCCAAAGCACCACATCCGATACGCCGAGCGCCTTCTCTTGCCGCCACACCGGTGCACCGGAGGCACCCGACAACGCGTGCACACCCGACGCGTGCGCGGCGACGAACACTACGCGCCCAAGGTTGGGCAGATGCGCGACCACGGGCGTGGTGTCGACGTCGAGGAGTTTCGCTTCTTCACCGCCCAGCTCCGCACTTGCAAGCAAGTCGGCGGGCTCGGGCCATGCGTCTGCACCCATGTCACGCTTGTACGCCATCACGTGTCCGTCTGAAAAACCGAGGAACACTTCGTCGCCGTCGACCGTCGGTGCTGAATAGCCCTGCACCTCACGTCCGAGAGCACTTGGACGACGCACTCTCCAACGCGTAACGCCCGAACGACGATCGATCGCAAACAGAACGTCGGCCGCGTTGGCAACGTAGAGCGTTTCCCCTACGCGCGCCGGCCGCTTCGAAACTTCCGCGCCGGTGTTGTAGCGCCACACAAGGTCACCGGTTGCTGCGCGCACGCAATAGAGCGCACCGTCTTGCGAACCGAAATAGACCACGTCGAGTTCTGCATCATAGACAGGCTCACTCTGCGCACCGCGTTCCGTCTCGAATCGCCAGATGCTGCTTAGGTCTTCCGCACGAAGTGCGTAAAAGCCGCCGTCGGAGCTCCCAACAAAAACTCGATTGCTTGCAGGATCGATCTCAGGAGATCCGCGCTCATGCGGCGGTCGTCGAGTTCCTCCGAACTCGCGAACGTCGCCAATCTGACGCGCTTCCTTCGTAAGGACCCGTCGCGCGGTAACCGTCATGGCGCCGGTGGACCTGGTGAGCCAAAGTGGCACGTCAGGCGCCACGTAATCGGCCGTATTAAATGTTGCACACGCAGTCAGCCCGAGTGCCACTGCGCACGCAAGCCACCCCCTTTGCGTGCGCAAAGCGATGCTCAAGGTGTGCCCTGATTTTTTTCGAACTGTTCCTTCAGCTGCTTCATGATCTCGGGCGACATTCCCTTGAACATATCGCGCGGCGGCAGCGCTGTCGGATCGAGCGCCCGAAGTCGCTCTTCGGTCACCGTCTTCAAATAGAGAAATGGCTCTCCCGGTTTCTTGATGCGTTCGTTCAGATCCTTCAGGACCTCGATCGCGCGCGTCTTTTCGCCCTTGCCCTCGTGCACACGCGCTTGATGAAAAAGTGCGAGCTCTTTGAAACCCGAAGCATCGATATTCTCGAGCGTTTTGTACGCCTTGAGCGCCTCGTCCAGGTG
>JAHFDX010000075.1 GCA_023248785.1 Myxococcales bacterium | reverse complement strand
CATCGCCGCCAGGAGTTCGCCTCGCTGACGCATTGTGTGCATCTCGCTGATCTTCTCTTCGAGAGGGCAACCCTCGAGCAGAACACCAAGCGGATTCTTCTTCAGCTCTTTCGTTTTGTTGTCGCGAAGGCCCTTCGAACACGAGTCCTTGTCTCTATCGTGGCAGAGGAGGCAATAGTCGATTTGCTCCTCAACATCGCGCGCGGGAGCTCTTCGATCGGTCAGCTCAAAGCTCGCTCGTTGTCTTCGCTCGTCATCTGGGCCGACAAAGAGCTCAGGAACGTTCGGATCCGGACGCCGCAGTTGCACGAGATTTGCGTAGTCGAGGGTCTTCGGCACATGGGCACTTGGCCATCGATGCGCCGGATCATCGTGATTGCGCACACGGGCTACAAGCCACGCTTCAAACGCGTCGAGCAACCATGCTGCAACGCGTCCGCGGTCATCGTCCGAGGCATCGTCCGAGGCGACGGGGGGGAGCAACGGACTTGCGGTGGCATCAGCTTGCAACGCCGCATACACACGGTCCATTCGCACGCGCAGGGCATCGGTCCACGCGGCCCCACCCGCCTTCGCTGCTTTGCGTGCGGTCTCGTCGATCTCGCAAATTCGATTAATCGCCCTGGCGACTACGAGTTCCTCGTCACTCGAAGAAGTCTCACACAGCACGCTCACCGCAACCCGTACACTCGATTGCGCGGCGGCAAAACCATGAACCCACGATTCGCCTGCCCCATTGCGAAGCACGCGCTTTTTCATGAAGTCACGGCGAAATGGCCAAACGGGCTCTGACTCCTCTACAGCCACCCGATGCGCGGACGTCTCTCTCTCGACACCAAACAACGTAGCGAGAAACTCGCCAACGTACGGCGCCCCCAGGAGCAACGCGTTGCTGACGTCGAGCGGCGACATCCCCTCGCCCTTGCAGTTTCGATACGCATCGAAGAGCGCATAGTCATCCGCACTCTTGGCTAGAAAAAACGAGTCAAACGCAACGTGCAACGCGGCCAACCGCTCAGGGCGAAAAAGGTCCTCGTAGACAAACCCCTCAATGCCGAGTGCCAGCGTCACGTCCTCTGTCCCCAATCCTGCGTCATCCGTTTCGTCAGTCTTTTTTTGTTGCCTCGGTCGGCACAAAGGCCGTTTGCGCGAGGTCGCCTTGTTCAAATTCAAAGTAAATGGCGCATTGTTTGAACATGAACTCTTGGCCTTCTTTGGTGGTTAAGTCAGCACGGTAGGTGTTGATGAACTTTACCGAGTCCTTCAACCACTGCTGCCACGCTTCTTTCGACACCTCCTCGTAGATGCGGCGGCCGAGTTCATTTCTGTAAGGAGGCTTTAGTAACCCAGGAAGTTCCTTTTTGAGCTTCCGGCAAAAAACCACGCGTTCATCGCTCATAAGCACTCTCATAGTATCAGCCCGGCTGGATGACTAGGAGCTCGAGAGTTGTCACCACGGCAGGGGGTCTTTCGACTGCGCTGCGCTCGGGACTACAACTCAATCTGCGTTCCAAGCTCGACGACCCGGTTTGGCGGGATCTTAAAAAACGCGTTTGCCTGACGCGCATTGCGTGACAGAAACACGAAGAGCGCCTTGCGCCATCGCCACATGAGCCTGTTGTCGGTCACGATGAGGGTCTCACGGCCCAAAAAGAAGCTCGTGTCGTCGCTTTGCGTTTCGAGGCCAAGGCCCCGGCAAAGCTCGAGTGCCTCAATCACGTTGGGTGTCTGCATAAAACCGTACGACACCGTGACTTGAAAAAAACCGTGCCCGAGCTCCTTCAGCGTCTGGATGCGCTGCTCGGGTCCCACCTCAGGAACGTGTTGCGTATGGATCGAGAGCAGCACGACCTGCTGATGCAACACCTTGTTGTGCTTGAAGTGATGGAGCAACACCGGAGGCGCACCCTCGGGGTTCGACGTCATGAACACCGCCGTACCCTTGACACGTGCGGGCTTCGTAGCCTCGAGATCCGCCATAAACAAATCGAGCGGCAACGTACTGCTCATGATGGCTCGGTACAGAAGTGTCCGCCCCTTCTTCCATGTTGTCATCATCGTGAAGACAACGACGCCAATGACGAGCGGTACCCAGCCGCCCATGTGAACCTTCGTCGCATTCGCAGAAAGAAACGCCAAATCGACAAACAAGAACAAGGCTGTCAGGCTTCCCGCCCGCAGGCGCGACCAATTCCACCTTTGCCGCGCGACCACGTAGAAGAGCAACGACGTGATGCTCATCGTGCCAGTGACGGCAATTCCGTACGCAGCTGCCAACGAGCTCGAACTTTGGAACGTGAGTACGAGCGCAACGCATCCAACTGCGAGCGCCCAGTTCACTTCGGGAACATAAATCTGGCCCTCTTCGGTACCCGACGTGTGAACAATCGATACCCGGGGACAGTAGCCAAGCTGCACCGCTTGCTGGGTGAGCGAGTACGCGCCTGAGATGAGAGCCTGCGATGCAATCACAGCCGCCGCCGTTGCGAGAACGACCAGAGGGTATCGCAGGGGGCCACTCACCATGGCGAAGAACGGATTTTTCGCCGCGTCAGCACCTTGCGTCAGGAGCACTGCTCCTTGTCCAAAATAGTTAAGCAAGAGCGCCGGGAAAACGGCGCCATACCAAGCGATGCGAATGGGCGAGCGCCCGAAGTGGCCCATATCGGCATAAAGTGCTTCACCGCCCGTGATGCAAAGAACGACGGCACCGAGCAACAAAAATCCATGCATTCCGTGGTGGGCAAAAAATGTAACCGCATATGCTGGATTTAGAGCTGCAAGCACGCGCGGTTCATGGATGATCCATCGCAAACCAAGCGCAGCAATCGTTAGGAACCAGAGCGCCATCGTGGGGCCAAATATGCGAGCCACGCCGGCGGTACCTTTCTTTTGAAAAAGAAAAAGCACCCCAATGATGACAACAGAAATAGGTACAACCAAGGGGGTCAGGCCGTCCCAAGTCACCTCCAGGCCTTCCACGGCACCCAGAACGGAAACGGGCGGTGTAATGATGCCGTCGCCATAAAGAAGGGCCGCGCCGAAAAGTCCCAGTGTGACCAACGTCGCATTGCGAAACGAAGGACGTTCGGCACTGGACGTTGGCGTGATAAGCGCGAGCAGCGCCAAGATCCCGCCTTGGCCACGATTGTCCGCGCGCATGATAAAGGAAAGATACTTGACGACCACGACGAGCGTGAGCGACCAGACAAACAACGACAGCACCCCAAGCACGTTCTCACGTGTCGCAGCGACGGCGTGCTCCGAGTTGAAGCACTCCTTCATGGCGTACAACGGAGAGGTGCCGATGTCGCCGTACACCACACCGAGGGCAGCGACGGAGAGGCGCAAGAGATCACGCCTAGCGTGACTCGGCTCGGCGGTCGCCGACACAGCCGTGGGGGCGCTCATTGGTTAGGGAATCGTATGCCTGAATGAGGCAAGTAGAATGAAAAAGCGCGCCCACTCCAGCCCTCTCCCTCGAGAGAGGGCTGGGGTGAGGGGCAGGCTCCCGCTTACTGGAACTTCGGAATGACCGGATCGTTCGGGAACACGAGGAAGTGGAGCACGCGGCCATTGAACACGCCACCCGCGTCCGCCGCCAAAGGACCCCCGGTGACCGGGTCGATGTAAGGTGGCTGCTTGTGCGAGCCGACGACCACCGCCGTGTAAGCTTGGCCGGACTTCCAGTAGGCGGGCAAGCCAGCGAGCGTACGATCGCCCGTGGTGAGTACGTACGTGTCGGCCAGCGCCTGGGGAACGAGGAACGGTCCGCCTACTCCCGGGAGGTATCCACCGTCCGCCTGACGAACGCCACCCGCAACAAACAACTTCGTGAAGTCGGGAGTAGCAGGCAATGCATCGGTGGGCGCAGCGGTTGTTGGAAGAAGCTTCTCCACCATCAAGCCCGCGCCGGCCGTTCCCGGAACAACCGTCTTTAGGTCGATGCCGCCGTCGGCGGTGAGGCTCCCGACCGAGAACTCTAGAGAGCTTCCAGTGGCCTTCGCAACGCTGTCGATCGCGTAGGAAACATTGATCGCTTGATAGCCAATCTTGGCCGCGTCCTTGGTCACGTTGTCGAGATTGACAACCACCGTCTTGAGTGTGCCGCCGCACTCGCTAGGTATTCCGCCGTCGAGACCAGGCTCCGTGAAACCCGCTGGGCAACCAACGCCTAGGATGAGCACCGTCTTCCCTGCCGCAAACGTGCCCTTCGGCAACGTCGGAAGCTTCCAGAACTTGTCAGCCGAAACCGCACCCGCATCCTCTTTACCGCTGAGGAGGTCGTTGCAGGTCTTCAACTTGGCGTTGCTCTTGACCTCTGCCTTGATCGTCGCTGCGTTGATGAAGTAGGGCGTGACCGCGAGGTTCGACAGGTCGGTCCCGGTGTCTGGGAGTGCTCCACCGGTTCCAGGGAACAGAGCCGGGAATGGAAGGCCCGCAGCCGTGGACACGGCATCGTCGTAGGGAAGCGCGGGAAGAGGACTTACGACACCATCACTTCCGTCATCCTTGCTCCCGACAGCAAAGCAAAAGCGAACTGCGGGCAAGCCATAAGCTGCGTGAACAGCAAGCGCCTTCGCCTTCGGCGGCCCAGCTTCGGGGGTCGCGTCTGGCTTGGCTCCGTCTGTGGTGGCTCCGTCTGTGGTGGCTCCGTCTGTTCCTCCCGTTGCGTCGGCCTTCGTTCCCGAATCGTCGGTTGGCTTCGTCACGACGGGATCGTCACTGCACCCGCCTGCGAGCGCACCGGCGAACGCCGAGGTTGCGACCGCAGCGAGAAGCAGTCCAAGCTTTGTCTTCGTATGCATGAACGTTCACTCCTTGTACTGTACCTGCGCTTCGTTCGAGGGGCCGAGAGGGCCCGATAGCCGCGCAGAATTACCCGAGATCGCTACAAAGAGTCCAGTGTTGCGAAATACGATCCTCGATCACGCTATTTCTTGGGCACGCAAAACCGCCCTTTCTATGGCCCTCGCTGGGGCCATCGCGCTTGCGTTTTTCGCTTCGGAACACGCGAGGGCGGCGAACGCGAACCCTGGACAGCCACTTCGCGTCGAGTGGCGTGCACAGCCCGTGGGCTTGGTTGCGAGCATTGTGACAGAGGGTGCCAATGTGTTCGCCCTTACCAACACCGGAACCTTTCTTCGCTACCACGACGGCATCGAAGAACAGCGCACGTTGGTTCCCACACCCAGCACACCGCTCATCCCAACTGGAGCGGGAGCCTGGATGTACATCGCCTCGGCCCGCGGAACTGTGGTCTCTGTTGACTCCACTGGCGACGTCCGTCGCGTCGCGAGCCTCGAGGTGCAACCACTTCCCGCAGTGTGGCCCTTGCCAACCGCAAGCGGTGGCCTTTATGCGTTCATGGGCGGCCTTGCGGCCATTTCGTCACGCGGTGTCGTTGAGGGCTGGGCCACTCTCGAAGAACCTCCAATTCAACTTGCGAGCGATGGTCGTGGCGGTCTGTTTTTCTCGACGGCCAGCGGTCGAATTTGGCAGTGGTCTCCCGCCCGAGGAAAGAACTCTCTCCGCGCGCGCATACCAGGGGCCACGATCAGTGCACTTGCCGCGCGCGGCTCGATGGTGGCGGTCGCGTTCAACGGAGGTAGGCCCCCGATGATCCTCACCTCTGGCGGCTGGAAGAGTGTCGAAGGCGAAGCGGATTCGTGGCTTCCAAACATCATTGCGAGTGCTCACCATTTTGTGGGCGCACGCGTTTCAGGTGGCATGCGCGTTGAATTGGTACTTCTCGACGACGACGCCCACGAGGTCGGTACGATCGACCTCGGTCCATCCGTATCCCTCGTTGATGGAGCTCAGCCGTTGAGTCTTCTCGCGAACCGCTCCGGACGCATTTTTTGGTCAACTGCAACAGGCAACGCGGGGGAGTTTAACCCCGATACGCGACAGATCGATTCGCTTCACGTGTGCCCTTCCCACCCCGCTTCACTGCCCCAACTCGTGGTTTCCGAAAGCCAGGAGGGCTTTATTGTCAGTTGTCCGTCTGCCGCAATCTTGCTGAAAGTCAGCCGCAGCCCCTAGGTAGAGTGGCGGCCGCTTGCATCTATGCCTATACTTCGAGAAGTCGACACCATGATCACTCTCACCGAAAAAGCGGCCACCAAAGTTAACGAAATTGCCAGCGAAGAAGGCCTCGAGGGCCAAGGTTTGCGGCTTCGCGTTGTCGGAGGCGGGTGTGCGGGGTTCACGTACGATCTGTACTTTGAAACGGAGGTCGGCGACCTCGACGAGCTGTTCGAGTCCCGCGGCATCAAGCTCTACGTCGATCCACTGAGCTTCCAATATTTGGAAAGCACCGAGATCGATTACGTCGAGAGCCTTCATGCGGCTGGTTTCAAGTTCAACAATCCGAACACAACCGGCTCGTGCGGTTGCGGAAACAGCGTCTCGTTCTAAAGTCCTAACTCGCGCGCGTGCTTGCCTGAAACCACCTGAAACTGGTGTTCTGCTCCGGGGAACGTTCCCGATCGCACTTCGTTCGCGTACGCGCCCACGGCCTTCACGACGACGTCGCCTATGTTTGCAAACGCCTTTGCGAAACGCGGGACGTGCGCGCGCGATAGGCCAAGCAGATCGTTGAGAACGAGCACTTGCCCATCGCACCGTGCACCCGCTCCGATGCCAATCGTGGGCACCGAAACCGTGTGCGTGATCACGGACGCCACGTCCGGCGGAACCGCCTCAAGCACAATGCAATACGCTCCCGCTTCCTCAAGCGCGCGGGCGTCTACGACGATTCGATCCGCTTCGCTCGCAGTCTTTCCCTGCACGCGAAAACCACCTAGGGCGTGAACACTTTGCGGGAGGAGCCCCACGTGGCCCATCACCGGGATTCCCGCTTGAACGATGCGTCGAACGTGCTCGGCAAACACTTGTCCACCCTCGAGCTTCACCGCTTCGAAGGCCCCCTCTTTGACCATCTGACCCGCACTTGCGACCGCTTGCTCGGGCGACACTTGGTAACTCATAAAGGGCATGTCGCCGACGAGATGGGCTCGGGCTAGCCCCCGCGCGACTGCGCGACCGTGGTAGCAAACTTCGCCGAGCGTCACTTTGAGCGTGTTTGCTTCACCTTGAAACACCATGCCAAGTGAGTCACCCACCAACACCATATCGACGCCCGCCTCATCGACGAGCCGAGCCATGGCGACGTCGTACGCGGTGACCATTACAAGCTTGCGTTTGCCCTTCGCGGCCCGGATGCGAGGCGCGGTCTCTCGCTCTGCCGCGGTGCGGCTGCCTTCGTTGTACATCTCGCTGCTCCTGGTTGCGCGTCGCGGGGAACGTCCTCCGCGCGCTTCCCACTCAGCGTATGAACACATCCGAAGCCCGGCAACCCCTCTCCCGCTCCCAAGTCAACACGCCGTCACCATATTTTTCCACCCCATCTAGAAAAATCGCCCTTTTCGACCGGCTCGCGTCCCGAGCGGGACTCCTTTTCCTTGCGGCGAGCGTTTCCGAATCGGTAGAAAAGTTGACTGCCCCGAAGCGATGTCGGACGTTGTCATACTGTAGTTGTAGAGGAGATTCCCGTTTGAAGGCTCGACTCAACTTGACTCCCTGGTGGCTCGTTGCTCTGGCACCCGTTGCGGCCGCCGGTTGTTCGGGCGCCTTTTTGGGGCATTTTGCGATCCTCATGGTGACGGCGTGTATCTTCGTCGGAACGCTGTCGCTCGGGCGCTCGCATCCGCCTCGTCCCGTTGCAACGTCAACGCACGTGCAGGTTGACCGAAGCGGACCTTCCCTGCCCGGGTGAGCCCCGCATGAAAGGAAGCTCTCGGCCCGCTCCCCGGCCTCCTCCCACTGGAGGGCTTAAGAAGCTCGACGAGCTCGATCTCGCGGACCTCGAGAGCATTCGGCTCATTCTTTACGGCAGTTCTGTCATCGATTGGCAAAGGCTTGATCTAACGAACGAAACCGACATTCGGCAGTTCTTTGCTGTCCAGGAATTTCGCCTCACCGACCCCTACGACCGCAGCCGCCTCGAAGCCATCAAGGTCGAGGCCATCGACTACCTGCAGCGAAATTTCTCGTTCCCGATCCCGTCGTCCGTCCGCCGGCTGCGCGTGGAAGAGTTGGTGAAGCTCGCCTCGGGACAGGGCCACAAGCAACTCTGCGCCTGCACGGTGTTGAAGTGCATGCACATCATCCACCACCTCGAGGGACGCGAACTTTTGATGCACGTGCCCATCAGCGACCAAGAGCTATTTCACTTGGTCGAAGAGAAGGTTTACCGCGTCATCGGTGGCATGCTCGCGGGAGGTTTTCCGATCGTCGAGTTCGTGGGGGGGCGCAAGAACAAGGATTCGCTCTATACCAAGCTCCTTTCGAAGCAGGAAACAACGGCGGCTCAGATTTACGACAAGCTGCGATTTCGAATTGTTATGCGGGAAAAAGACGATATTTTCCCCGTCGTTCAATACCTCACGCAAAAGCTCTTTCCGTTCAACTACGTCGTTCCCGATCAGAGCATCAACTCGCTGTTCGCGTTCCGCGCGTACTGCGAAGACCAACCCGCCCTCGCTAAACTCCTGCCGCAGCTTCAAAAATCCCCAGACGACGAGTTTCGGCCCAACGACAACCAGTTCAGCGCGGCCACGTACCGCGTGGTTCACTTTGTCGTGGACATGCCCATTCGCCTTCCGGACCGCGTGCTTCGTCGCGCTTCCGAGGAAGGCGAGCGCCTTGGAAATGTCGGGTTCGTCATCTGCGAGTTTCAAGTCGTCGACCGTGCAACCGAAGCAAAGAACGAAACGGGTGACGCATCGCATGCGCAATACAAAGAACGTCAAAAGGTGGCCGTTTTGCGGCGCTTGCACCTGCTGCCGCCCGAGAAACCTCGCCGGTCCGACAAATCCCGCTCCACGATTCCACCCGCCCGCCCTTCATTAACACCGGGAAAGCGGCGGTCGTAGGGCCGAGGTAAAACCTCAGGCTCCCAACGCGAGAGGGGCCGTAGTACGTTGGCGCTCATGCGCCTTTATTCGGGAAAGGTCCAAAACATTGCCACAGACGTCGTGCGCGCACTGATGGCGGACAAGTCGATCGAGGTGGAGTCGCCACGAGAGGTCGAGGCCGATGTCAAAGCCGTGCTCGATCAGTACTTGAGCACCGAGCGCGAGGTAAACGAGCGCGCCAAAGATGTGCTTGAGCGCACGGGGCGACCCCAAGCCGAATACCAGCGCGTGCGAAAACTCGCCGCGGACGAAAAAGGGATCAAGATCGGTGACGAAACTCTCGACTACCTCCTCGACCAAGTCGTCGAGATGTTCGGCTACTCGCACCACGTCGAGGAAATATGGGTGGAAGACGTTGAGCTCCGTCGCAAGATGGCACCCGTTTTCAAAAAGTACATGTCGGCGGACGATGAAGTTGAGACCGAAATTCGCGCGCAATTGCGCCACGTCCGCGAAGGAACATCGCAGTGGGACGTTGAGTATGCTCGGGTGCGCGAAGCGGTGATGCGCAAGCGAGGACTGTGAGATGGGTTGGATTCCCAAGGTCGAAGAGAAGAAGCACTATTGCCACAAGTGCAAAGCCGAACTCGTTTTCGAAGTAAAAATGCAGCGTGCAGACCAATGCCCGCATTGTGCCGCCGACTTACACAGCTGCAAAAACTGCGAGTATTGGGATCCTTCCGCCTACAACCAATGCAAAGAACACATCGCCGAGTACATTCCAGATCGCGAGGCCGCAAATCGTTGCACCTTTTTCACCTTTCGCGCGGGCGCACTGGAAGACAACACGTCTCGGGTCGCTGCAAGCAAATCTAAGTTGGATTCATTGTTCAAAAAGTAACTCACACCGGTCAATTTACACATGCGGAGTATGACGGGCCACGGAAGCGCAAGACGAACGGTCGGCGAAAGCACGCTGATCGTGGAGATGCGTAGTGTGAACCACAAACATCTCGAGGTGCGCGTGCATGCGCCTCGAGAGTATGTCGAGCTCGCTGCGGTCATCGAACGCCTGGCGAGGACGCGCCTTGAGCGCGGACACGTCGACGTGTTTGTTCGGCTCGAGTTCTTGCAATCGAAGGCACCTATTTCGGTCGAGCAGGCGCGTGATCTCTTTGCGCAACTTGTCCGAGTCCGCGACGCCGTGGCTCCGCGCGAGCCCGTCCCCTTTTCGATGTTGGCCGCGTTCGCGGAACGACTGGGCCCACTAGTTTCCGGCGATGCCCTTCAAGGAGCGACAACCGACGCCGTCGACGAAGCCCTCAGCGCGCTCATCCACTCTCGCCAAACCGAAGGCGAAGCGCTTCTCGGGTACTTTCGCGCCGCGTCCGATCGCATCGTTGGGTTCCTTGGCCAGCTCGAGCTCCTGACAACGCATGCGCAAGCGGCATGGAAGGTGCGGTTCACCACAAGAATGCGTGAATGGCTCGCCGACACGACCCTTGACGAGTCGCGTTTGGCCCATGAAACCGCCCGTGCGATCGAACGCGCGGATGTGACCGAAGAGTTCACGCGCCTGCGCAGCCACCTCTCGTACTTGGCTACGGTGCTTGCCAACGGCGGGGGTCGTAAGCT
>JAHFDX010000676.1 GCA_023248785.1 Myxococcales bacterium | reverse complement strand
TGAAAAAGATGGGTTCGAAGTCACCTACCTCGGCGTTGATCCACAGGGCCTTGTCAATCCCGACGACGTGAAAAAAGCGATCACGGAGAAGACCATTTTGGTCAGCGTGATGTTTGCCAACAACGAGATTGGCACGTTGCAGCCGCTCAGGGAGATCGGCGCCATTACGCGCGCACGCGGCGTTCTGTTCCACACCGATGCTGTGCAAGGAATTGGCAAGGCCGACTTCGACGTACAAACCATGAACGTCGATCTCGCGTCGATCACGGCCCACAAGATGTACGGCCCGAAAGGCGTGGGCGCACTCTTTGTTCGACGAAGCAAGCCGCGTGTACGCTTGGTTGCTCAGATGGATGGCGGGGGTCACGAGCGTGGCAATCGCTCGGGCACGCTCAATGTTCCTTCGATCGTGGGCTTCGGCAAAGCGGCCGACATCATGCTCCAAGAAGGCGAGATCGAGTCGGTGCGCATCCTTTCGCTTCGTGAGAACTTGCGAAAGAAGTTTATGTCTGAGCTCGATGAGGTGTACCTCAACGGATCGCTCGAACATCGATTGCCCGGCAACTTGAACCTCTCGTTCAACTTCGTCGAAGGCGAAGGACTCATGATGGCCATCAAAGACGTCGCGGTGAGCTCTGGCTCAGCGTGTACGTCAGCGAGCCTTGAACCCAGCTATGTCCTTCGCGCACTCGGGGTGGGCGATGAGCTTGCTCACTCAAGCATTCGCTTTGGGCTCGGACGTTTCACAACGCAGGAAGAAGTGGACTATGTGGCCGAGCTCGTGGTGAGCAAGGTCAAGAAGCTGCGCGATTTGTCGCCCCTTTGGGAAATGTACCGAGAGGGGATTGATTTGAAGTCCGTGCAATGGGTTGCGCATTGAAGTCGAGCGAGTTGTCTGGAGAGCTCTGGAGAGCTCTGGAGAAAAAAACGCCATGGCATACAGTGAAAAAGTCGTTGAACACGCCGAAAACCCGCGAAACGTGGGCACGCTCGACAAGAGCGACCCAACGGTCGGCACGGGCTTGGTGGGAGCACCGGCCTGTGGTGACGTCATGCGCCTTCAGATCAAGGTGAACGAAAAAGGCGTCATCGAAGATGCGAAGTTCAAAACCTTCGGATGCGGCTCTGCGATTGCGTCCTCGTCACTCGCAACAGAGTGGATTAAGGGCAAGTCGATCGACGAAGCCGAAACCATCAAAAATAGCGACATCGTGACCGAGCTCAATCTTCCGCCCGTGAAGATTCACTGTTCGGTTCTCGCGGAAGACGCCATCAAGAGCGCCATCGCGGATTACCGAAAAAAGCAAGAAGCCCGTAACGGAGGAGTCTGAACAAGCCATGAGCGCGCACGCTCCCACTGCTGTCGAACGTCCGGAAGCGCGAGCCAAGACGCTTGCCTTTTCGGTGACAAAAAAAGCGGTGGAAGCGATCGCAGAGCAGATGAAGAAGCGCGGAACGGTGGACGCGTCGCTCCGTGTGGGTATTCGCGGGGGTGGTTGCTCGGGTTTCTCTTACGTGATCGAGTTTCACGACGGAGCGCCCCACGCGCGCGATCGCGTGCTCACGTTCACGTCCGCGGACGGTATGGAGGTGCGCGTCCTCATCGACCCGAAGAGCCTTCTTTACTTGAGCGGCAGCGAGCTCGAGTGGGAGAAGACGCTCATGCAGCAGGGTTTCAAGTTCAACAATCCGCAGGAAAAGACCAAATGCGGATGCGGTCACTCGTTCACGATGTAGGCCACCTTGGGCCTTCTCTGAAAGGCGATTGGCGAAGAAGTCCAATTGTACCGCTCATGGATCCATTTTCGATTCTTGGCATCGCGCGCACGTTCGCAGTCGACCTTCCCGAAGTAGAGCGAAGGCACCGCGAGCTTTCTTCTGCGCTGCATCCGGACAAGTATGCGCAATCGACGGCATGGGAGCGGAGGGCCACGCTTAGCAAAGCCGTACTTGTCAACGAAGCTTGGCGCGTCGTGCGTGATCCCGTTCGTCGAGCCGAAGCACTCTTTTCGCTGGCTGGCGTTGCCATAGGTGAGCGCAATGAGCCGCCAGCCAATCCCGAATTTCTCATGAACATGATGGAGCAGCGCGAAGAGCTTTCGCGCATTAAAGCCGAGCGCAATCGCAAGGACCTCGAGTTGCTCCTTTCGTCTGTGCAGGCGAACGTAGCGAAGATCGAGGGTACGCTCGCACGTGCGTTTTCGAACGGACATGATGCATCCGCGCTGTCGTTGCACGTGGGCCGTTTGGGCGAACTGAGATTTTACCGGCGCCTTGTAGACGAAGCCGAGACCCTCATTGCGGAGTGGGACGATGGCGTTGCTTGAGATCTTCGATCCGAAAGCGCCGCCCAAGCCGATTGGAATCGATCTTGGTACGACGAACTCGCTCGTGGCATACGTCGCGGGTACGAATCCGCAAGTCATTGAAGATTGCTTTGGAGCTTCGATCGTTCCGAGTGTCGTCTTGTATGACGGCGATCACGTGATCGTGGGTGCTCGCGCAAAGGAGCTTGCGCCACTTCATCCGCGCGACGCAATCGTGAGTGTGAAGCGTTTCATGGGCAGAGGCGCGGACGATCCGGAGACGCTTCGCATGGGGCCGTACATTTTCGCTCCGCCCGATGCACAGGGACCCAACACGGTTCGCTTTCAAGTGGCGGGTGGGCGCGTTGTGTCGCCCATGGAGGTAAGCTCTGA
>JAHFDX010000675.1 GCA_023248785.1 Myxococcales bacterium | reverse complement strand
CTTCGAGCCTCGGGCTGGTCCCCGTTGCTCAGTCTACAGCCGAAGCAAACAAGATATGCGGACACGGCGGTTCGACTAGCATGTGCCATGTTCGGTTACATTTCATGGGACGCAGTGCCCACAATGACCAAAGTGGAGCTGTGGCAAGGCATCGAACATCCACTCGCCTATCTGGTTGAGCGCGCGACCATTGTGCTGTTCGACAACTTCCGACAGACGGTGACCGTTGCCGCGCACTCTCAACGCGAGTTGGAGCAGACGCTCGAGACGCTAAAATCTGCTCCCGATCTTACATCCCTGCCGCTTCCAGACCCTAGCCGCATCCCCACGCACGTGGATCTGTCGATGAGCGATGCCAACTTCGAAGGTTCGACACGTCGGGCGCAGGAGTACATCGCGGCTGGCGACGCATTTCAAATTGTGCTCGCGCGGAGTTTTCGTGTTCCGCAACGAGGACGCGATCCCTTTGAAGTGTACCGCGCGCTGCGCGTGCTCAATCCGTCACCGTATATGTACTATTTGGATCTGCCACCGGACGGAAGACGTACATCCCGTATCCAGATTGCAGGCGCGAGTCCGGAAACGCTGGTTCGATTGGAAAGCGACGTAATGACGGTGCGCCCCATCGCGGGGACAAGGCCACGCGGTTGCGATGCGGCGGAGGACGTGCGACTTGAGCGCGAGCTTTTGGCCGACCCCAAGGAACGCGCTGAGCATCTGATGCTCATTGATCTCGGGCGCAACGATGTGGGGCGCGTATGCGAAATTGGAAGCGTCGCCGTCGTTCGGAACATGGAGGTTGAACACTACTCGCACGTCATGCACATCGTGAGCGAGGTGCAGGGTCGCGTACGAAGTGCCGTGTCTCCGATGGAGGTGCTGCAATCCGCGTTTCCCGCTGGCACGCTCTCCGGAGCGCCGAAGGTTCGCGCGATGCAAATTATTCGCGAACTCGAACCCGAACCACGGGGCATCTATGGAGGCGCCATCGGGTACGTCGACGACACAGGACAGCTCGACTTTGCAATCGCGATTCGAACCGCCGTCTGTGAAAACGGTGTCTTCACGGTGACAGCGGGTGCCGGAATTGTCGAGGCAAGCGTTCCGTCGCTCGAAGCCGAAGAGACACGCAACAAAGCGCGCGGAGTTTTGTGCGCGATCGAAAATGTACCGTGTGCAGGTGCATGACGCGCGCGTTCCAAGCTATCGGACGAACGCGCCACCCCACAACATCCCCAGGAACTCGGCGGCGGGAAGCACCGTAATGCCCTCGACCGTCAATCGCCGTGGTCCCAAGTACACGCCCCACAATCGACGAGTATCGATTTTGATCTCCTCTTTAAGACGCAGAAGGCCACGGTTAAATCGCTCCGGGAAAGCACTGCTCGATCCACGTCGACTTCCCAGTACCGCGCGCTCCGAACACAAAGAAGGACGCTTTTGGTGGAACAAGAACTCTTGTAAACACTACCAGCAAATTTCCGTCATATTTGCTGTCATGTTAACGTCCATTGCCCGAAAATGTACCGTGTGCAGGCACATAAGCCCTACGCTACCCATGTGCCTCGATTCAATTGAATCGAGGCACATGAAAAAGTCACCGTCAGCGAGTCAGACCCATGGAAATTGGAGGCAATTCAACGCCCCGCCATCTTTCTGGACAGCGGCGCGGGCGTTGAATTACCCCTCGTTTCGATGGACTCGCTACACTGGGTGCGTGCGCACATTGACCCTTCTTGCGTTCGCTGGATGTGTGACCGCTTGCACCAAGCCGGAGCCTCCAACGCTTCGCCCTGAGCGCGTTGAACTCGTGGCCATCAGTCCGTCGATGCTCGACTTGAACTTGGAGCTCTCGGCCACGAATCCGAACGGGTTCGATTTGAACGTCGAAGGCGTGACAGCCACCGTGACCATGAACGCGAATCAGAAAATCGGGACGGCAACGTCGACAACGCCGATCTCGATGCCCAAAAAGAGCAGCACGAAGATCACGGTCCCCCTCAAGTTTCAGACCGCCGCGCTCGGTCCGATCATCGCGGCCGGACTCCAGAATAAGTCGGTGCCTTACCAAGTGCAGGGTGAGGCCGATATTGGATCGTCGAAGTTACGATTGAAGGTGCCATTTACAATTCAAGGCACACTTTCGGCCACGGACCTTCGGCGAACGGCGGTTCAGTCGGTGCCGGATGCACTGAAGCCGCTGCTCGATGGACTACCGAAGCTGCCGCTGGATGTGCATTAGGTCGGTCCTGCGAAAATCGTAACGCCTTCACGCTTGCGTTTGACCTTCGGCCGGGGTCACATTCTTCGCCTCACCCAACGAGGCAAATCATGGGAAAACCATCCATCGTCATCGTGGCCGCCAAGCGCACTGCGTTCGGCACGATGAACGGCGCACTCAAGACCATCAGCGCCAACGATCTCGCAGTACACACTTCAAAGGCTGCACTCGAACAAGCAAAAATTGCGAAGGAAGCCATTGGTCAGGTGATCGTCGGCAACGTCATGCAAACAAGTGCCGACGCCATCTACTGCGCGCGCCATGTGGGCCTCAAGGCGGGCCTCTCCATTGAAGTGCCGGCACTCAACATAAACCGACTGTGCGGCTCGGGCTTTCAAGCCATCGTCACAGGCGCAGAGCAACTCTTGCTCGGCGAGACGCAAGCGGTACTGGTCGCAGGAACGGAGAACATGTCGCA
>JAHFDX010000074.1:389-10563 GCA_023248785.1 Myxococcales bacterium | reverse complement strand
AGCCACGCACGCACCCAGGTCTGCAGGTGCGCGCATAAGGTTTGGTGGGCGCCACGTGGTGCCTGAGTCATTCGAGTAGAAGACTCCCTGGCCGCCTGTCCCCGCATACAAATTGTTCGAATCGCGCGGATCGATCGCGAACGAAGAGAGATCGTGGGGCTTGTCGGTCACACGCGGCAACGAGATCCAGTTCTGTCCGGCATCCGCACTCTTGAAAAGAGCTGCACGATCCAACACGAACACCGTTTTTGGATCGGATTCCGAGAGGGCAACGCCGATGCCGTTGTTCTTCACTTCAAGCCATGTCTTGCCTGCGTCGATGCTCTTCAGCGTCTTGCCCACCGCCGCATAGACGAGGTTCGAATCCGTAGGATGGACTGCAATGGCGGCACGAACTGCGTACGCATCAAACGAGAGCTCACGAACTTTGGTCCAGGAACCTCCTGCGTTTGTGGTTTTGTAGATCCCGTTGCTCGCGACGGCGAAGAGGGTTTCAGGGGATGCCTTCGCAATCGAAAGAGCGAAGGTGGGGGCATCCACATCAAGCCTCCGCCACGTATCTCCGGCGTCTTCTGACTTGAAGATTCCGTTGACCGGGGCGCCGGGGCCGCCATCGCCGAGCGCTGCGTAAACCGTTTTGGCATCGCTCGGAGACACGGCGAGGCTTTGGATCATTTGGTACGCGCCCGAGAGGCCCGTGCGTACCCAGTGAAGGCCGCCGTCATCGCTCCGGCCGATATCGGCGGACCCCCATCCGGCGTACACCACCTTCGGATCCGAGGGCGCGATCGCAATCGCGTGTGTTTTTCCGAGGCGGCCCATGTCGCCGCTGTAGCCCGTTTCATCCCAACTCACGCCCGCGTTGGTCGACTGGTAGAACCCGGCGTGCTCGGTCCCCGCGTAGATGACCTGTGAGTTCACAGGGTCCACGGCGAGGACGTTGATGTCCGCGCCCAACGGACTTGCTTTCGTGAGCGACCACGTGGAGGCGCACGAGAGTTTGCCGACCACACTCACATCATCGAAGGATGCGACGGCGTTCGCGACGGTTTCCAATGCGAAGGATCCAGAGGCAATGGGATCCGAATCAACAGCCTCGACAGCGATTTCCCCATCGATCGAAACGCTCAGTTTTCCGCCGCTGAGGGAAAGGGTCGCCGTATGCCATTGCCCGGCTGTGAGGGCGACTTTCGCCGAAGCCATCTCGACGTCGTGATCGCTCGTGGTCTTTCCAATGATCACGGAGTCCGTCTTGAAAGACATGTAGTAGCGACTTCGCACCTGTCCGCGAAACTCGTCGTACGCGAGATCTAAGCCCTCGGTATTTCGCCGTACGCTCGCGCGGGCTTCTCCCGATTCGAGCTTCAGCTTAAAGCTGAGAACATAGTCTCGCCACGGATCTCCCGATAGGTAGGCCGCCAGTGTCCCTTTGTCCGAGGATGCCTTGAGGACCTTGCCTGTGTCGTCCACGATTCCAACGCCGGGACCGAGGTACCAATTCGATGCCCAACCCGACTCGAAGCTCTCGGTGAGCTTTATGTCGTCGACGCACTCATTCGCGGAGGCGGATGCGTCGGGGAGTGGTGTTCCCTGGATCGAGGGGGATGAGCTGCAGGCCGCCATCGCGATTGCAAACGATAGAATTCCCCAAAGCCCCAACGACTCAGACCGGCTTTTTGGCCAAAACTGCTCTTCCATGTTCCCACCTCCCACACGCGCGTCGGCAAGGACGCGATATCACACGATGATGGGTGGCGCACGGCGGAGACTACCGATGGATTCCGTCTTCGGGTTGTGGCGGATCTCCGTTCGGGCACTTGGCGGCCTGACGTCGAACAAGCCAGGCGCTAAGGACGACGACGAAAACCCCGATCCCAATCGAAAGCCACACGGTGGGGGGCGCGTTTTTCAAGGCTTCGAAAAGCCTCTGGCCGAAGAAGCTCATCAAGAGCAGCGGAACCACATACCCCGCAAGCGAGCCCCAAAAATGCGTCGAGAAGCGCACCTTCGACACGCCAAAGAACGCGTGAAGAAGAGGTGGCATCCAAAAAATGAGCCGCATGAAAAAGACCGTAACAAACGCGCGCTTCGCAAGTTCGTCGTCGTACTTATGAAATCGCACGGGCACGAGGGTCGTTATCCAGTCGCGCGCCACAAATCGAGCGAACGAGAAGCCGACGACGCTCGCGGCCATGGTGCCGATCATTGAAACGACGAATGCAATTGGCCACGGCCAGACCAACGTTGCAGCCAATACGAACACGGTTCCTGGAATGCCAAATGGTTGCAAGGTGGCGTAGGCGGCAACGAACGCGACGTACCCCCAGGTGCCGAGGTCCACAAGCGTTTGCTTTGCACGCGCGGGATCGCGAAATTGTTCAAGTAAGCCAAGGCGGTGGGCCAATGCAAGGCACACGATCGCCGTAAGGAGCGCCGCTATTTTCGCGTTTCGGCTCGCATGCGATTTCTTGGGTGTGGACAGGCTTTCGTCGTAGCACAACCGTTGGCGCGCGGTGGTTTCAAGGGTTTCTAAGTGACACTAAAGTCCTTGCGCAACTCCGCCGTTTGTACTGATTGGGAGGATTCTACCTATGCGTACACGTGGACTACGTGCGGCCGTTCTCATCGGCATGTCGGTCTTGTTGGCGGCTTCAATCGCTGGCGCAGAGGGTCCCAAGGATCCCGCGTTTCAGATGAAGCCCGGAGCGAACCCAAGCAAGGTTTACCGCTTCAAGAGTGGCAAGACCTTGACCCTGAAGCAGGCACTCGACCGTGCCAACAAGTGGCAGGCTGCTGCCAATGCGCGTGGATGCAGTATTCGACGCGGAGGAAAGTTCTCTCGAAAGTGTCCCATGGCCCCTGCGTTTACGAGCCTCGTTAAGGCGCAGGAGGTCAAGTACATCGATCTCGTCAAGCTCATCACACCGGATCAAGCTTCCGCCATTGCCGCGCTGTTGAAGGTAGCCAACGACGCGAAGGCGGCCGAGACCGGCAAGGTCGGAGCTCCGCAAACCAAGCCGCTTGACACGCACTGGAGCCAAGAGTTCGGCGACCGTTCGAAAGTCGCCGTGCGTGCGAACTTTGACCTTGCCCCTTCGTTTACAGCCCTGGGGGGAAAAGGGGGCATGATCAGTTACAAAGGGACTCTTGCGAGCACCGTCTGGCTCTTTGGTAAGGAGGTCTCAAACGTCACGCTCGAGGTCAAGACGTTTGCCGGTTCGACCGGCGCGGGCTCATCCCATGTGGTCGGCGGCAAAGCGCTCATTGATGGAGTCGAAAAGTGGTTTGCGGATTCGGACGAATCGAAAGCCGGCGACGTGAAGATGCGAATCAAGACGCTCACGGGTGATGTCCCCGTTGTCGTTACGAACGAAAACGAAGAGAAACCGATTCCCGTATCCATTGTGGCGTTTGACGATGGGGATCCGACCGAAGACGATACCTACACCGTGAACGCAGACGTCAAGGTGCGGGTGAAGTTATCGTTCCAAGGCGAGGTCAAGACGACGGCCAACCAGGCCGGGGGCGCGATCCTCATCAATCTTCACCCGAAGCTTGATTTGACGCTCATCGGTGGATCGGGTGAGTCGGATTACATGGACTCAGCGAACGTACACAGCACGCTCAAGCTGATCGAGGGGCTTGAGTTTGATGTTCACGCTGCCGCTGCCCTTGGGGTCGAAAACAAGAAGGCGCAGGCTGTGACGGAAGTGGTCAACGTACAGCTTCTTCAGGGTCAGGCGCTTAGCGGGAAATTATGGTCGACCGCTTTCGACCGCGGTTTTTGGTTTTTCATGGGATGCGATTCCTGCGAAACCGACTTTGAGGTCACAACGTACGAGGGCGCGGGCATCAAGTTTGGGCCGGGTCACACGCTCGCAAAGGGACAGCGGACCAATCCGTTCGTCTACAAGTGACCGAGACTCTTGCCGTCCTCAGTCCTTCTCCAGTTGGAGAAGTTTCGCCTTCATCTCCGCTTCTGCGGCCTGCTCGCTCGCGCGGGTGAGGCCCTTGGCGGTTAGCTGGGCGTCCGAAATGATCGAAAGGTTATCGAGCTCGTACGGATCGTTTTCCAAGTCGTAGAGCTCGATCTCCGCTTTGCCATCTTGGCGCGTCTTGATCGCCGTTCGCGCCTCGTCGACATAGTGCTCGATATACTTCCACTTTGTCGTACGTGCGGAGGCGTGCGTGTCCACAAGGCCTTTCGCCTTTCCCTTCTCATCGCCCCAGCACTCGGTGAGCACGCGGTCGCGTGACCACGTGGTCGATTTACCTGAGGCTATATTGGCGAAGCTCATGCCGTTGATGAGCGTCCCATCGGGGATCTTCACGCCCGCCCACTCGGCAACCGTAGGCGCGATGTCGACGTTTAAGATCATTCCCGGGAACGTTGTGCCGCCTTGAGGAGCGCGCGGGTCGTACACAATGAGCGGGACGCGGCTGCACTCCTCGTAGGCGCAGTTTTTCGTTCCGTACCAGTGCTCTCCCCATGCATATCCATTGTCAGCCGAATAGACGATGAGCGTGTTGTTCTTCTGCCCGGTGCTTTCAAGGACGGCCATCATCTCTTCCAGCGCATCTTCAGTCGCGAGCACTGACACAAGTTGCTTCTTGCGCATGATATCAAAATCGGCCTTCTTCTGGTTCTTTCTGTCTACAGCCACTTTGGCTTGGATCCATTCGGGCTTGTCCGTCATGTCATCTTCAAGAAAGCTCTTCGGTCGATCGTTCCAATCGAACAGGCTGCAGTCTTTCAGCCGGTCGGTGGCTGCCTCCGTGAAGGACGCTTTCTTGGAATCGACGTCGACCTGATACCGAGATGGGCTCTGGTATGGGGCGTGGGGTGAGTACATAGCAAAGTAGGCAAAGAACGGTTTCTTGTCGGCTGCGGCCGTCTTAATAAAATTGATCGCGTGATTCTTCAGTACATCGGTCGCGTAGTTCTCTTGGCTGTTATCGAAACTGTCCGTGTTTTTCTTGCACGTTGCAACGTCTGTCGAGCCGGTTGCATTGGTGGGCCCCGTACCGTCCGCGGGCGAGTAACAGACACGCTTCGTTTCCGTGTCCGTGTGTGCGCGCTGCACGAGCTGAAAATTGAAATAGTCGGGTGAAGGAAATGCAAACCAATCGTCCCAATACGGTGGAATGTAGTTATCTGGTTTGCCATCGTGATTCTCATCGGCATTGGTCTGATTTTCGTATCCGTTGAGATACTTGCCGAACAAGGCGGTCCGATAGCCCGCGGCTTGAAGCCACTTTACGAACGCCAATTGTTCGTTGCCTTTGTCCTTGAAGGCTTCGGCTCCATTAACCTTCGTGGCACCTTCGTTGATGTCACCGTTCGTGATGACGCCGTGGTTGTGGGCGTACTTGCCGGTTAAGATGCTCGAGCGACCCGGACAACACAGAGGCGTTGCCGCAAAGTTGAGCGAGAAGTTCACGCCGTTGCTTCCGATGAGGCTGTGGAGCTTCGCCATGCACTGTGCGCTATCCGCACGTTGATCGTCGGCCAAAACGAAAAGAATGTTTGGCTGTCCCGAAGGTGCAGAGCTGCCGGAAGCCGCATCGCTTGTGGAGTTCGTTGTGGGATTGTCCGATTTGCTGCAATTCATCGCTGCAGCCATGAGGGAAAGCCCAACCCCAACAAATACTGCATGGATTGAAACGGAAAATTTCATCGAAAGCCTCCGGTGCTCGAATCCGTTGGGTCTCGGCAACGATCACTTCGCTCCGCAGGAACGTTCCCAATCGGAAAAAGCTTGGCCCGTGTCTGCCAACGACGACCACTTGAGATATCCCGCGTTGACCAATGGGTCGACAGTGTTCGTCAGCAGAGTATCAAGAACACCGATGTCATTCTTGAATTCATCCGAGGTCATGTACACGTCAGGTCTCAGGCCCGTTGTTGAGGCGTAATGATCGACGTGTAGAACGACGTAAAGCGTGTTGACCCGCTCCGGATCGGCGAATGCCACGAATTGACTGATGGCACGCGATACGTACTCAGGAACGTACGGATGATACCTTGGCACACTCTGGCCAACGCCAGGCACGTAGATCATGGGCCCTGATGGGTTGTGTTTTTCGAAGCCCGTTGGGTCCTTGATGCCGTCGACGTTTGAGACACGCCATGGATTGTTGAACACTTCCTTGAGCATTCGTTGCGTCGTGTGATCTTTGTACGCGCTCATGGTGGTGAATCCGGCTTGAGCCAAAGGGCCCCAGTCGGCAGCATCGAAGTTGCCGTTGTGATCGGTGACCTTGGTCCCACTCGCTGCTTCGATGATCTGCTTCCGTTCAAGTGCGTAGGCTGCAACCGCGGCTGGCGTAATGGGGTTCGATGTCCACTCGCTGTGCCCCTTGCACTCGTCACCGTTGTGCGTTGTCCCGTTTTCTTCGACACAGGCGGGACCATGCGTGTGTGTCGAGTAGTGAACATTGTACGTGTCTGCGAGTTTCTTTAGAACGTTGGTGCTTCCATCACGTGCGGCTGCGGCGTTCGCCCCGAGCGCCCACTCGCGCTCAGGCTGAATGGTGAGATAGCCTCCGTGCGACTTCATGATGTTGGCAATGGCCTCAAATACCTCGCTCTTCTGCGCGAAGTACTCCGTCCCTTTCGGGAGCATTGAACCGTCTTCGATGTGGATGAGAACGGCGAAGTGGGTGAGTGCCCGCGGCTTCTCCGGCACCGTGAGCGAGCCGACCGTGCGGCCGCCGGTTGGATACGAGACCCACTTGAACCATGGCGCTTTCGCAGAAATATCGTCCACGTCGACCGTGGCGTCTTGAGGGACCTTGATGCCTACTCGCGCCGACTCAAGGTCCGTCGTTGTCGAATAGGTCAACGTGAGTTGTGTCCAAGCGTCGCCCACATCGACGGCGTCGCTCATGACTTCTTGCATCTTCGAGTTGCTTCCAGGGAATCGCATTACGAGCCGAGGTTGCGTGGTGCCCGAGCGACTGCGCACCCAGACCGAGAAAACGTTCGTGTCTCCTTTGTCGACGTGTGGTTCAACCTCGAAATACGTCGCGGCCGATGCGTCGACGCGATATCCGAAGTTGCCTGTGTGGGCGGCATCGGCTCGCCGCTCGATCTTGGCTCCGACTCCGGGGTCCGTTGTCGGGACGCTCGTGCCATTTTCGAAACCGTTGTCGGCTACGGTTTCGATGTTTTCCATCAGGTCATCGGTTGTTCCGCGCAACGGGTTGGGTTGCGCGCACGCAGCGGTCGGCGGTGCGGTCGCCACGTCGGAGCCCGCGTCGCCGGCTCCTGAGTTTGCGGTGTTCGATGAGCACGAAGCAACGACGATGATGCCAAGACCGAGCAGTGTTCTGTTCACAGCAGTGACTCCCTTTCAAGAATACATCACTGTTCCAATGCAAACGACGTGCCCTTGGTAGCACATGGTCGCGCAATCAGTACGCGCGTCTCGATGTAACCAGTGGAGCAGTTGGATTGGAGTTGTTCTTGGTTGGCGGAGATTTCGGTCGTTGATCCCTGGTCCTCGAGAGGACCATCTGAGGAGGACGTGAGGATGTCCGTGCAGACTACGGAATGGTGACGGTCACGCGGGCGAGGTTGTTCGAATAGTCGCGCTCGGTCATGAAGTGCTCCGGATTGACTTCGACTTCGAGCCAATACTTCCCCGACGCGAGTCCGGCAATGTCCACGACCTGACCGTAGACGCTCTTGCCGTACACGTCCTGCATTCCAACAGAGATCCCTTGCGAGATCTGGGTTGTTCCGCCCGCGCCCGTCGTCGTATCGCACGCGTACTTTTTTCCGGTCGCGATGCTGGACTCGAATGTGTAGATGTCTTCGATGCAAAAGGAGACCTTGCGGCCCGTTTTGAGCTCGGGACAGTTGGTCCATCCTTGCGTCGGGCAACTGGCATCGTATTTTCGAAGGCGCAGCTTCGTCCAATTCTTGAAGTGAAAGTGGTGGTGTCCCGCCGCGTCTTCGAACGTAAAATTCGCGGGAATCGATTTCTCAGAGTACCCGCTGTTTCGCTTGTAGATGCGCTGCCGCACGTTAACTGCGTGGCCACCGCTGTCGAGCTCGCCCAAGAGATGAAGATCTCCCGCGCCTACATTGGGGGTTCCGACGCTCACACGCAAACACTTGGTAAACTGTCGTTCGACGGCGTTGTCATCCTTGTATTTGCAGTCGCTCCCAGTCGCGATTTGCGTATCCGTGAGCGAGCGCGGGTCCGCCAGCATGTCGGGCAACTTCTCGTAGTTCGTCGAGCTTGAGGAGAGCGTAAAATTTTCAAGTGAGCACGGCGTCTTGCCGCCAGATGAAACCGACGTCGCCGACGTCACGGGGTACTTTGCATCCGCGTAGGGGAGCGACGAATAGATATCGCAGCTCTGCGAGTACTGGTGATCGCGATAAAAAATCGCGCTGTCGTATCCGCTCTTTGAAACGGTGACACGCTGCCATCCGGCCGGCACATTGAGTGCAGTATTGTCGCCGGTCGCTTTGTGTGCATTTGGATTCAAGTAGTAAAGCCCGTTGTGACCGCCGCTGTTCGGGTCGTCCTTGTTCCACGTCTTGACACTTTCACTTGCGGTCCCAAATGTCGTCGCACCCTTGTACGACTCGCTCGTTTTGAGCGTATCGAACTTCACGGTGGCGCCTCCGACCGTGTCTCCGTTGTCGTCAATAACAAAGCCGTACGTGCATCCGCTCAAGGCGCCGGCCGCTACGATGCCACGCGCCAGGAATTCACACGCCCTCGCAACCCCAAGCAATCGCGTTCTGTTGACCATCTGCCCTCTTTTTTTCTCGCCTGTCACTTCACGTTGTGGATGAGCCAGCCCATCACTTGCGACGTAAAGGAAAGGTGTGGAGGGAGACGATGTGGGCACTGTCGTTATTCAGCGCACCCGTAGAAAACGTCACCTCTGCCGTACTATTTCGAGAGGTTACAGATTACAGCTCAACCTTGCGAGATCACCAAGGGAGGTCAGAACCAATGCAGCGCGTTGGGTCCTTCGCATGGAGGTCGCGTGTGGGGGCGTATCCGCTTTCGAAGTGTCACTCTGGATCGGCATGAAATGCGCGTGTAAACGCATGCTGCAACGCCGCCTCGAATGTTGCATTCGTTGCCGCCTGAAGAGCGGCGATGTCCCACGGCGAAAGTTCGAAAACGGGGAGTGCGCCATCGAGTCTGCTGCGAAGCGATGTTCCGCTTGGCTCCTCGCGTACGCTCGACAGACTCTTCGTGTCAAAAGCAATCGCGCTCCGCCAGTTGTACAGAGCGTCCAGTCGATTGCGATCTCGCTCGCCAAGTGCGTCTCGCGTGCGTGAATAGGCGACTGGAGGTTGACCTACGATCGCGCTGTTAAAGGGCGATGAGGATCGTAAGCATGGGGGCTTCGAATTCGCCGGGACCGAGGAACATCACGTCGACCTGGAAAGTTTGGGCTTCTGGAGAAGACTGCGGCTGAGTTGGCGCCCGATTTTTACGCGACTGATTGGGTTCTGTAGGAGACATCCGTTCCATCGTCCGGGCCTGCTGAGGTCGACCTGCGGAACGGCGCCGAACTCAACCCTTCGAACGGGATACCGTTCTTTGTTCCATGCAGGCAATCTGGGTACTCGTCGGATCGTTCGTCATCGCTTGCGCGCCGCCACCCAGCCAAGGCTCTGAGCGGGACAACGGGGACACCGTACCTCCGAGCGCTTCGGCTCCTTCTGGCAGGACTGGGTCGGATGCGGGCGGAGGGCCGAGTTCTGCCGGGGACTCCGCGGGCGCGGGATGGCCGAACGTCCCGCCCACCTCCGATGGATCCATGACGACCGACGGTTCTCGCGTTGCGCCATCGTGCGATGGCTACCAGCTCACGCGGTGGCCTGTTGCGATGTCAGACATTCAGAGCATGGCGCCGCTCGGATTGCTCGTACCTCCGGATCACACATTTCCATCGCCCCACATGGGCATCGCAACCAAAGAAGGCCCAGCGCCCGTACCGGTGGTTGCGCCCGCGGCTTTGCGCGTGACGCGCGTGGTGTGGCGCGACTACGACGAAGACGCGAGCACAGGATACGGATCCCAAGATGTGTACACCGTGTTGTACGAACTCTGCGGCGCCGAGATTCAAGGGTACATCGGTCTCATCACAAGCATTACGCATGCTGCGCTTTTGACCGCGATGAAAGCATGCGTGC
>JAHFDX010000074.1:0-379 GCA_023248785.1 Myxococcales bacterium | reverse complement strand
TCGACGTCAGTGTGCCGATGGCGGCGGGAGATCCGTTCGGCGTCGTCAAGGCCTGGCGTGGACTCGACATCGGATTTCGTGACTATCGATTGTCGACGGGCAAGTCAGCATTCGCAAATGCCAATCGCTTTTGCGCGGGTGGAGGCAACGTGTTTGCGCGCTGCTACACAGCCTGTGCGCTCGAGTACCTGCCGGATTCAACGGACAAAACGACGCTCTTCGGACTTCTCCTCGACTCAAGGCGCACAGTGCTTCGCGTGGAAGCGCCGAAGTGCGGCAGCGTGTATCACGACGTGGTGGGCTCGGCGCAAGGGAACTGGTTTTTGCCTGGACTCACGACACAGGATGAGGAGCCCCATCTCTATCTTGGGCCGAGCAC
>JAHFDX010000674.1 GCA_023248785.1 Myxococcales bacterium | reverse complement strand
ACTCCTCGAGAACCTTGCGCTCCACCTTCACCGGGGCCTTGCAATCACTGCACACTTTGCGCGCGAGACGCTGCGCGAGCACGAGGTTGACGCTGGCCGTGATGAGAAAGGGTTCCACACCCATGTTGAGAAGACGCGAAATCGTGGCCGGCGCGTCGTTTGTGTGAAGCGTCGAGAGCACCATGTGCCCTGTAAGCGCGGCTTTGACGGCGATCTCAGCCGTTTCAAAATCGCGGACCTCGCCCACCATGATGATGTCTGGGTCTTGACGCAGGAACGATCGCAACGACGCTGCGAAATTGAGCCCGATGTCGTCGTGCATCTGCACTTGATTGATGCCAGGCAAGTTGTACTCAACGGGATCCTCCGCCGTTGAGATGTTATGACCCGGCTGGTTGAGTTCGCTCAACGCGGAGTACAGAGTGGTTGTCTTGCCTGACCCCGTCGGCCCGGTCACGAGCACCATGCCCCACGGTTGGTGAATGGCCCAGTGAAAATCCTCAAGCGGTTTGGGATCGAATCCCAACTTGGCCATGTCGAGCTGGAGGTTGCCTTTATCGAGTAAACGCAAAACGATTTTCTCGCCCCAAATGGTTGGCATGACGCTGACGCGAAAGTCCATCTCGCGGCCTTTGCCGAGTTTGAGCTTGATGCGACCATCCTGAGGCAATCGTCGCTCTGCAATGTCGAGTGAGCTCATGATCTTGAGACGGCTCGCGATGGCCGCCTTCAACTTCAGCGGCGGAGTCATCTCCTCGACGAGCACACCGTCGACGCGATAACGCACGCGTAGCTTCTTCTCGTAAGGCTCAATGTGAATGTCGCTCGATTCCTTTTTGATCGCATTCAAGAGGATCATGTTCACCAACCGAACGACAGGCGCATCCTCGCTTGCACGTTCGAGCTCGGTGAGGTTGACATCTTCTTCGTCTGCGCTGAAATCGATCTCGTTCTCATCGAAGCCCGCCATCACCTCGTCGTACGAAGGACCGACGTTGTAATAGCGCTCGATGGTCCCCATGATCGCGGTCTCGCTCGCGATGACGGGCTCAATGTTGTAGCCAGTGAGAAATTTTAGGTCGTCAATCGCATTGAGATTTGTCGGATCGGCCATCGCAACGATGAGCGAATTTCCCGACCTCGACACCGGAATGACCCGATGGCGCTCGCATTGATCACGCTGCACAAGCCTTCGAACGTCCGGGTCAATTTCGTACTCATCCAGGTTTACCGTGGGCACGCGGTACTGCTGCGACAAGAAGCTCGTGATCTCGTCGTCGCTCACATACCCAAGACGAGCCAACGTAAAGCCCAGGTTTTGCCCGGTCTTTTGCTGCTCTTCCTGCGCTTGGCGAAGCTGCGTCAGACTTATGAGTTTCTCGCGAACCAGCAACTCGCCCAGGCGATTGGTGGTGCTCATCTCGCTCCCTCGTCGAGGCTGTCATCGCCTCGGCTCTCTATATCTTATGATAAGCCGCCTTTCATTGGGAAAGCCATGCCATCATCGTGGGGAAGACGATGTGGGACTGGCTCTCCAGGCGAGGACGAACGCAAAAAAGCGCCAAAGCGGCGGAACTTGCGGGCGATTTTTTGCAAGCCGCGTCGCTGTATATCGAAGCGAACGCGGGGGCCGATGCAGCGCGTGTGCTTCTGTCCGCAGCAGAGGTTGAGTGTGATCCGAAAGCTCGTCTGCTGCTCTATGCACGGGCTCGCACCATTGCCCCCGCGAGATCAAGGGAGCTTCACCACGTCACCGTAAGCAGAGCGCGGTACCTCTTATTGCTGGCGCCACCTGGCGTGCTTAGTCCGACACAGCGTTTCGATCTCGATGCGGCAGGAACTGATCTTGAATCGATTGGCGAACACGCGCTCGCAGCCCAACTTTATGAGCGGCTCGGCGATCGAAACAAACTTGAAGACGCGCTCGAACATGCAGGGGATGTCGACAAGCTTGCTGCGCTCGTACGGGAGGACAACATTTCCACCCACGAGCACGCCCATCTCGATCGATTGCGATCGCGAGTGAACGCGCTCGTGGACAGTGGCTTACGGCGCGACGCACTCTCACTCCTTCTCCAAGAACCTCGTCCTTCGTTGATGGAACAACGCCAGCGACTCGAAAATGACCGATGTCTCGCCGAACAAGTGGCACTCGAATGGAACGGCAAGATGCGCGCACTATGTTTCACCGACGAACTCATCATCGGTCGAACGGACGGGCATGTGTGTGTTCCTCATCGCGCAGTCAGTCATCGGCACGGGGTTGTTCGCTCACGTCCAAACACCGGCATTGCGTATGAGGACGCAGCAAGCCGAAACGGCACGTACTACCGAGGCCTTCGGCTAAGTGCGCCATTGCCCATCACCGAACGAATGGAGCTCACATTGGGTGGTGAAGTTCCTCTTTCCATTGAGCCCACAGAGGAGGGCTTGTGGAAAATTGAAGTTAGCAGCCGCGTCATCTATGCCGCATTCAGCTCGTGGGCACCGAAGGCTGTGGGATGGTCGTTCCAGCGAGGTACGGATGGCTGGCTCGAAGTTCACTCCAACGCGGATCCGATTTTCCTGGTAACTGAAATGGGTCACTTGGAACTGGCGTCGATCGTCACTCCTCTCATCGGAGATCGCCTTGCCCGAGCACGCGGCGGGCCAATCGTTGCTCTCGTTAGGTCGCCGTCATGAACGCGTGCTGTCGATGACC
>JAHFDX010000673.1 GCA_023248785.1 Myxococcales bacterium | reverse complement strand
CGTCGAGAATGGTGCACGTGTCGAGTACGGGCAGCCGCTGTTTCGAATTCGCGCTGAAAGGTAACGAAGCTTGTTTCGAAAGGTGCTGATAGCCAACCGCGGTGAGATCGCGCTCAGGATCGCGCGGGCATGCCGCACGCTAGGGATCCCCTCAGTATCGGTGTTCTCCGAAGCCGATCGAGAGGCACTGTTCGTTCGTGTAGCCGACGAAGCCATCTGCATTGGCCCAGCATCCGCGAGGCACAGCTACCTGAACTATGCAGCCATTCTAAGCGCCGCACACGCAACGGGAGCGGACGAGATTCATCCGGGGTACGGGTTCCTTTCGGAGGACGCCGAGTTTGCGGCCCTCGTCGAGAGCATGAACTCAGGATTCATCGGTCCGAGCTCCGAAGTCATGCTGCTACGGGGAAACAAGGTTTCGGCAAAAGAGGCCGCACGTTGTTACGAATTGCCGACGCTCGACGCAAGCCCTGCGCTGCGCGATCCAAGCGAGGCGATGGCATGGGGCGATCGCGTAGGCTTCCCACTGATGGTCAAAGCGTCCGGCGGCGGCGGGGGGCGCGGCTTGCGGGTTGTGCAATCGCCGGGAGAACTCGAACGCGCTTGCGGACAAATCGCGCAAGAAGTGCGTGTCGGCTTTTCGTCCGACACGTTTTACCTCGAACGTTACCTCGAACGCCCAAAGCACATCGAACTCCAAGTGCTCGCCGACGCGCACGGCGGCGTATGGATCGTTGGAGATCGCGAGTGCTCGCTTCAGCGCCGTCATCAAAAGGTCATCGAAGAGGCGCCGAGCCCCTCTCTCACGCTGGCAGATCGAACGTGGCTCTATCCGCGTTGCGTGCGCGCGATGCGTGAGTCGGGCTACGTCGGGCTTGGAACGCTTGAGTTCTTGCGAGCCCAAGACGGCACGTTGTTCTTCGTCGAGATGAACACGCGACTTCAGGTAGAACATCCGGTCACCGAAATGGTCTTTGGGGTCGATCTGGTGTGTCTGCAGATTCGCGCCGCAGCGGGTGAACACCTCGACCTTAATCCCGCAGCAGAGTGGCGTCCTCGGGGGCATGCCATCGAATGCCGCATCAACGCGGAAGACCCGCGCACCATGGCTCCACGCGCAGGACAAATTACGCGGTGTCACTGGCCAGGAGGCCCGGGCATTCGTATCGATACAGGTTACGAATCGGGGTCACTGGTTCACCCTGAATACGATTCGCTGCTCGCGAAGATTATCGCGCACGCTCCGACACGGTCCCTCGCCATGATCCGTCTTGCGCGTGCGGTTGATGAGGCCGCAGTGGATGGCCTGCCAACCAACCTCGTCATCCACCAAGCGCTTCTCGCGGACGAAGAAGTGTGCGCGGGCTCGATGCACACGGGCACGGTGGATCGGGTGGTGCGTGAACGAGCATCAACGCGACCGCCTATCGAGTTCGCGGCCGAAGAGTAAGTTTCGACGTATTTCAAGCAGCGAGCGGCCCCCTTTGGTACAAAGGCTGCGTGAATTGCCGTTGCCTCACGACGGGCCTGATGAGCCTCGTTTTCGCTTCCTGTACGAGCGAAGTCGCCCCGTCCGTGGTGCCCACTTACACCGCAGTGCGCATTGAATCGACGCACATGTTCTCGCGGATCGGTTGCGGCACCGGGAAGGGCGAGGCCTTCCGCTATGAAATCGCCGTCACGTCAACTAGCGCGAAAACCACACTTCCTTGTTACGCCGACGCGATCATCGAGGTCCCGAGCGGCCCAGCGAGCGGCACCATTCGCGTGTTCACGAAGCAAACGATCGACAGTTCCAGCACGGCCGAGCTTACGCCTGACTACACGTCGACGTGTCAAGCCACCGCCCTATTAAACGTAACGACACCGATGATTTGCACAGACATTGTGCGTGCAACAGACGCAGGCACACCTGACGACGCAAGCGCATCCGACGCCAACAGCGATGCACATGCTGATGCGATCGCGAGTTCCGACGCGGATGACGCCGCACTTGATGCCCTCGCCAGTCCAGATGCGAGCGACGCTGCGGACGCCGCCACACAGTAGAAACCTAGTATTTTTGAGAAGCCTGAGTGGTTTTCGTCGAGGCCGAGTGATGGCGAGACGGGCGAGCGATACGTACGCCATTACTTTGAGCGAGCCCGCCGATGCCAGCACGATGGGGTCGTCGAAAAACACCAGACTTCTAGTTGACCTTGCTCCGCGCGCCCGTGGGCCGTAGCTTTTTCATATGCCTCGCGAGCTTGGCGGCTTCACTATGCCCAAGCCTGGTCGTGGAACCACGATCTTGCTGGGAACCCTCGCGGGCGCTGAACTGCTCCAAGGCCTCATGGATGCGGTCGCGCAGAGCCTGTCCATTCGTCGTTGGCTCATGTTCACCACAGAAGGATTGGGGCACGGCCAAGTGTGGCGGCTGCTCACGTCTGCGCTCGTTGTGGGGCATTGGGTGGCGCTGCTGTTTGACCTGCTCGCCGTTTACTTTCTTGGCACTGCGCTCGAGCGACTTTGGGGAGCGGGACGTCTCGTGCGATTTTTCGCATTCTCGGTGGTGATCGGGAATCTCGTCGTCGCGCTCATGAACGTCGTGATGCCCGCGTGGGCTCCGGCCATTTTCCGGCCGTCCGTCGACTTTGGTCCCTACTCAGCCCTTGCGGCATTGACTGTGGCTTGGGGAATTCAGTATCCGGATCGACAAA
>JAHFDX010000073.1:8094-10582 GCA_023248785.1 Myxococcales bacterium | reverse complement strand
GGGCCACCACCGTGACCCGGGCTCCCGCCTCTACGAGCTCAACCGCTTTGCGCGTTCCGAGTGGCCCTGCACCAACCACGAGCACCGCGCGGTGCTCAAGGCGCAAAAAAAGCGGAAATAGAAGAATTGGCACCGACGAAGCGTAGCAGCAGCCATGCGGTAGAGATGGAATCCATACGGCAGAGGCGGGCGGCTTAGGGGCTTTGTTCGTCCGCTTAAGAGCAAAACGCTCATTGAGATATTTTGGGGATGCCCTCAGGTGCCAGCTGATTTGGGCCGTAACACCCATCGGGACGTCCAGGGCTTTGGCCGGACGGACTCGGAAGGGGTGAGAGTTCACATGAACAGAACGACTGGACTGCTGGCCGCCACACTCACGCTGTCGCTCGCAAACACGTCGCACTCTGACCAGGCCTTCCAGGTGGAGTCTGCGGCTTCGGAAGGTCATGTTCGCGCGAGCTGTCCGAAGGCCCCGCCCGCCCCTGTTTCCCCGCCACCCGCCGTGCAGCGAACCCGAAGACCCGCGATCAACTGGGGTAATGGGAAAGCGTATCTTTTCAAAGGCAATCAGTACATTCGTTACGACATTGCGAGTGGGATTGTTGACCAGGGCTGGCCAAAGTTGATCAGCGAACAGTGGAAGGGCGTCTGGAAAGATGGAATTGATGCGGCGATCAAGTGGGGGAAGAAGGTCTATTTCTTCAAGGGGGCCGAGTACCTTCGCTACGACATCCAGACCGACAGCACCGAGTCGGGTTACCCGAAATCCATCGCAACGGAGTGGCCGGGACTCTGGGGCGGCGGCATTGATTCGGCGATCGATTGGGGAAATGGCAAAGCCTATTTCTTCAAGGGTGATGAGTACTCGCGCTACGATATCGCGACGGAAAAGCTGGACTCCGGATATCCGGCAAAGATGGCGAACGCCTGGCATGGTCTTCCGGCAAGACCGATAGACAGTTCCTTTTTATGGGGGAAGAAGGCGTTCTTCTTCTACGACAACCAGTACTACATGTACGACATCGCGACCGACGCTGTTGACGTTGGATACCCGCTACCCATCGATGCGAACACGTGGCCGGGAATGCTTTGAGGCGCTTTTCTGCGCGGATGAAGAGAGGTGCCAATGGCTCGTCGAACTAGAGCAATTGCATGGACATTACTGTGGACTCTCGCTGGCGCGGGCTTGGGACTTGCTCACGGCGGCTTGATTCAGCCCGCGGCTGCGTTCACGCAGAGATCACCTGCTACACCGGTTGGGCACGAGCACCTAACGGTGGCACCGACCCTTAATCCCGACACGTGCGTCAGCACGAATTTTCCCGAGCTTGTCCCGGATGAGGACGAGGTTTGGGACAACGCGTGTGCTCTTTGCGATCACTACAGCACAAATAGTTGGAAGGTTTGGTCGACGGTCATCGGCCAACGATGGGCCGACATTATGGGAACTCTTCCCGCCATCGAGAGCGATTGCTTCGACGCCGTCGCACAAAACAACGAGGACGTTCAATACGACCACTTCCTTCGGACTGAAAATGCAAACGGGGATGAAGGCGCGATTGCAACGATTGCGGGATCAGTTCTCCGTTTCAAGCAACGCTTTGTCGACGCGGCCATTGCGGCCGATTCAACCATCAAAGTGCTTGATGGCGGTGGCTCGCGGCGGCGCTTTCCCGTCGTCAAAGCCTACTTCCTCTTCGGCAGAGCGCTGCACGTCATGCAAGACTCGTTTAGCGCTGAGCACGCCGCGCGAAGCGCTGACGGAAGAACGCTTGTCGATGTCAACTCATACTTCTGTACCGGAGGGTCGCTGTATCACACGCATGCGACGCCCTGGGTGAGCGGATCCTATGCAAGTCACGGGGATATCATTTGGGAATCGCATCTCGGCTCGCAGTTGAAAAAGACGGCTGGCAACGCGTGGTGGGCAACAGGCGATCTCTGGCTCGCCTTCATGAAAGCCCACGCGCAGCGCACGCGCGCAGCAGCGGAAAAACAGGCGGACGCGTTTATCTCAAATTGGATGCGCTTTGATCCAAAGGCGGTCCGTGCGCGCAAGAGTCGCGTGTCCGGCGATTCAACGCCGCGAACAGCGTGCGGGGCCGGGAATGGTCCGACGCAGGCAAGGAATCCTGCGCACGCTGCGAACATCGCGTCTCTGCGAATGCAGTGTCTTGCAAAAATGTCGGGGGTTCCATTTTCAATGACTCCGGCGCCGGTCATCCCGAGAGACACAACACCGAACGCGCCACGAAATCTCGCCGCATGGCCACCGCCATGGCCTACGTCGAGCAACTCCTGGGTGCGTGCCCCATTCGACTTTGCACCCGATGATCTCTCTGAGGTTCACGTGTTCAACACGTTTCAGGGATCGGGGCGGTCGGTCAAAATGGGATTCGCCCCATTTGTTCAGATGGCGCCTGGTCTCACGCTCGCGCCGTTGTCGCCGGTAAGTTCCGCCGATGCATCAACCCATCTTCCGGTTCAT
>JAHFDX010000073.1:3533-8084 GCA_023248785.1 Myxococcales bacterium | reverse complement strand
TTGACAGAGAAGTGGATCAAGTTGCGAGCCCGCAAATGTTCTCACACGCACATCAGGATGGCGTGACTTCGAAAGCGTGCGCACAGACCCACTCACCAGAGTTCGCCCGAACCCTTGCGGCGCGCGTTACACCTTCGGCGGCAGCGCTCGTCGATCGATTCATCGGGATGATAGCGAATTCGACGACGGGCGTTCCACCGCCGGACCGGCGCGCGTTAGTCGAAGGATCGTACGAACAATTGAAGACGACGCTCTTCAATCCGAAGGACGGTCTTCTGCGAGTGAACCTCGCAGGCAAGGACTTTGTGGTGGCCTGGTTTGTTCGCGGCAAGCATCAAGAAAATGCCGACACAGCTTCGGACAAATTTGACGCTGCGTGGGAAGTCGAAATGAAAAAACTCGCTGCGTCGCTTGATCGGAAATTCGATAGTGCATTCAGGTCGGGACCAACATCCAAGCTCAAATCATTTCGCCTGCTTTCGGTTTCCGCGGCCAAGCCGTTGCAGGTTACGGCTGGCGAAAGCGTTCCGCTTGCGCTGAACCGGCCCGGAACTTTCGCCCCATTATTACCCAACGATGGAAGCATCACGGGTGATGGGACAACGTTCACGTATCACGCTCCGCAGGTCATAAACCAAAAGTCGAACGTACATTTGCTAGTGAGCCCAGCGGACGATGCAGCGCCGCTTTTTATGGAAGTCTCTCTCCTTCCGTCCATAACGCTCGCGACCGCGTGCCCAGCAAAACTCGCGCTGGGGGAAAAGGTGGTCCTGTCGATAAAGGAGAAAGTGCGAGTTCTCTGGCACACGACCGCGATAGGCGACGAGGTATCGATCGCGCCGGACGGACAGGTTTTGACTCTCGCGGCAAAGCAAGCCGATTCCGTCGCTTTGTCGGCGTGTCCGAAGGAAGATGTCCCGCGAAGTGTCGAGATCCATGCAATGACGCGTGATGGGCGAGGCGCGACGTGCAAGATCGAAGTGCCTGGCAAACTTCATCGGTTGTGTGGGAAGGCACTCGATCTCACGCTACGTGCCGGTGATCCTGTCGAGATACGGACGGAAGTTGACTCGGCGAAACATCGGGTCAATCCCGTCGTTGGATGGTCGGGCGTGACGCATGGCTCAATGGGCATGTCTCCACGCCCGCGCACCGACGAAGTCATCGAGCCGCTGACTAACCTCGTCGAGTTGTTCCCGGTCGGTTCAAACGAGAGGAGGACCGCTCAGTACGAAATTGCGCAAATTCACACAGGAGTGCCGACGTGGCGACGGGAGGTGCACGTTCACATCTTGTCCGCGTTGGTTCAAGACGCGCTCTCGGGTGCGGAGGAAGTCAAGGGCATGTTGCAAATCGGCACAATTCGCCGAAGGCTCGGCGCAATCTCCGCCGCGAATGCAGACGACTTGCGACGGAATAATACGTATGTCGCGCCCTCGCTCGGGTCCAAGATGGACCATATCAATCTTGTCGGCACAACCACACACGGAGAGCCAGCTCGGTTGAAGGTGCGTTTCGCTCCCCTTCGCTGACTTCTTCAACCATCACGACCCAGGAGGGTGCCCATGATGATCCACATTAAGAAGAATGCGTTGGCGCTCTTCGCCTTGGCTGCGATTGTTGTCGCACCTGCGATTCATGCCGACAGCCCAAAACATCGACATCACATCCGTATAGAACTCCCCTCCTTTCCTCCCGTCATGGCGCCATGGAAGGGCCCAGGACCCAAGGAGATGGCTCCCGGCGCGATCGTGGAGCGGTACGGCAAGTTGGCGAAGATTCAATTCGATGATGGCGGTGTTGGATGGGCTCGTGTTGCTGAACTGTCGCCGAAGATACCGGCAGGAGCTACGCCGGCGAGTAATCCTTCAAACCATTTTGTCGTGGGTGACTCTATCTCCGCGCCATACAGCGCAGCGAAGACGATGTACCGCGGCAAGGTCGGCGAAGTGTACGGCAAATTGATCCGCGTCGATTACGATGATGGCAGTGTCAACTGGGCCTTGGCCAGCGAGACCGTGCATATCGAACATGTTCAAGCACCGTGGAAAGGCACGGGCCCGAAGCAGATGTATCCAGGCGCGGTCGTCGAACACTATGGCAAGTTGGCGAAGATTCAATTCGATGATGGCAGCGTTGGATGGGCTCCGGTCATCGAACTCGACCCTCCCGGAAAATCTCTGCCCACCCCGAAGGCTTCAAACACGTTTACCAAGGGTCAATCCGTTTTAGCGCCGTATAGCGCAGCGAAAAAGATGTATCCGGGCAAGGTGGGTGAGGTGTACGGCAAATTGATCCGTGTCGATTACGATGACGGGGCGGTAAACTGGGCGCTCGCAAGCGAGAGCTCGGTATTTGTCGGACCGATCCTCAATCGTTTTGATCCTCGCATCAGTGACGTCCGCAAGAAATTGTTCGCGGAGCTCGACCTACGCATTCCTTCCAAGGAAGGTGTGAAGAAGTCACCACCAGGGATCAATCTTTTCGACGGAGTGCCTCATCAGACGGTGGGCACCACGTGTGGATTACTTCCCGGCGTATTGATGAAAAAACTCGGAGTGAAAGGCATCATCACCAACTACGCGACAGAAGGTGTGCGAATGGAGGGCCGGAAGCTTGGCGTTTGGGTCGAGTCCGATGGCATCAACCAACCGATTCCGGGGGACATCTACGTATTGCGTTATCCCGATGCGCCAGAGACCGACAGCGTCGCGCACGTCGGCGTGATCTACGAGGTGGCCAAGTTGGATCCTGCGCTGGGTGAGGTATGGGTCACGGCCGATTCCGGCCAGGGCTCTCACGACTCGCAAGAAGCGAATTTCGTCAACCGCCAGATGAAAAAAATGGACGGCGTTCACCCCTTTCTCTCCGGCCCAAAGAATACCCCCGGCGACTCCGATCACTTCCGTCGCATCGGCGGGTGGATCAATCTGGACAAGCTGCTCGCGCTCCCCTGACTGGCCACGCCGTGTCAGATTGCCCAGAATGGGGGCCTCGAGCGAGTTTGGCTTGACCGGTTTTCAGCGCACGATATGTTACGCTCCCTAAAACAACGGGCGAAGCCCATGTTTTTGGGGGCCCACGTTTTTGGGGGATCGTCTAATGGCAGGACGACGGTTTCTGGCACCGTCTATCTAGGTTCGAATCCTAGTCCCCCAGCCCGAGAGTTAGTTTCAGCGTCGTACTACGCCTTCGCCGGACTTGCCCGCGGGTGAGGGCGGGTTTGGCTTGACCTGAGGTGAGCGCGGGATATATCTACCGCCGCTTCGCCCGACGAAATTTTCGTAGGTGGGTGAACGGTTTTGCACTGGCCCCATCGTCTAGCGGTTAGGACATCGGCCTCTCACGCCGGTAACACGGGTTCAATTCCCGTTGGGGTCGCCATTCTTCGTTGACAGGTCCCCCCCCTACAAATCGAGCGTGATGCGCAACGCGTTGTCGACGGCGGCGAGGTCATCGCCCTTCAAGCGCCCGATCCGCTTTCCGAGCCGGGCCTTGTCTATGGAGCGGATTTGATCACCGAGCGCGCGCGAAGGCGCAGCACCAACGTGTACCTTCGCCTCTCCGGGAAAGAGGGTCGTCACGTTGCTCGTCAATGGCATGACGACGACACGTGAACCAAAGGCGTTGCATGCGTCATTCGAGACGACCACGGCGGGTCGCGTCTTCTTGATTTCAGTGCCCACTATTGGATCGAGCACGACCAAAAAAACGTCACCGCGCAGGGGCTTTACTCGGGCCATTCATCGACCTCCGTGGCGGCCCAGTCTTCTTCCAAATTACGACGCCACGGCTCTCTCGCCGCCGCTTTGTAGCCGGCCGCAAGCGTTTCTTTGCTTGGCCGCAGTTTCGCGCGAATGGCCTCCTCGATAAACGCACTAATGCGCTTCGGCGGAAGCTCATTCTTTAGCCGGGCGTACAGCGCTTCATCGAGCGTGATGCTAAGGTGAGCGACCATAATCATGCATTATATGCAGGATTGAACCGGGGTCAAACCGAGCGGCAATCTTCCGCCATGCTCGCGATCGCCCTACGTCGGCGCGCCTGCCAAGGCCCACGCGTGAAGCTCTTGCGTGGGCATTCCCATGTGTTCGAATCCTGGGATAATCAACTGCCGAAAGGCCGTGTCGAGCGCATCCTTCACAACGCCTTCCGACGGTGCTCCATGCGCGTTGAGCAAGTCGCTCGCCGGATACGGTCTTGGCGATTCGCGCCACATTCGAAGGTTCGCTTTGGCCATCGACAAGAGCCACGGCGCGACTTCCCTTCGGACGTCAGGGCTCGATGCAGCGAGCTGCGCCCAACCGATCCTTGCGTGATCAATTTCGTCGGACAAAAGTTCGCGTAGCGCCGCCTTCGCGAGCGGAGCGGTTGCGTGTGCACAACATGCTTCAAGGAACGCACTTGCGATTGTTTCGTTAAAGGAACACTGCCCCAGAACGTGAAGAGTGCGCCGCAGTGCGTCGCTCGCCTGTGAGTGTTTGGGAACGGAAAACGGGAGCAACGGCGGATGGTCGAGCTCCCTGCCCGCGTAGCGCGACGCAACAAAGC
>JAHFDX010000073.1:0-3523 GCA_023248785.1 Myxococcales bacterium | reverse complement strand
CGATACTCGTCGTCGATCGCGCGATCTGCAAGTGCGATCAAATCGGGCGCCGCTGCCAAGTCGCGGAGTGCATCGCGTATCACCTCGAAGGAATCCGCGACGCGACGCTCGGTGGCCGCGCGTGCGTGCCAAACCGCTACGAGGGTTGCTCTATCGGCGTCCGACAGGGCATCCATGGTCTCATCGTGTTCTGGAAGCGGTCGGCTCGTGACCTTTCCGTTCCAACGACCTGTTTCGCGAAAAATCACGCCCGCTCACTTCGTCGTATGCCAACCCGTATCGCCGTCGTGCACCATCACGTCCTTGATCGCATCCTTGCCGGCGTCTTTCGGAGGTTGAGCGGCATCCGGTGTAACACCGGAGTCAGCGTCGACTGTAACAGCCGCGTCGGGAGTGGTGTTCGCATCTGCGGGAGTGGTGTTCGAATTTCCATCGCTGCCCGTGCCTTCGGCAGCATCCGCGGGAACGTTCGTGGCGGCGCTGCAACCCGCCATGCCTAACGAGGCGCCAACGAGAACGACCGCGGCGAAGAGTTTCGTGTTCATTGGGTTCGTGTCCTATAGCACTATTTCTTGGCCGAAGGAGACAGCCCAGGAATCGTCGGAAGCGTGAAGCCACTCGGAACGGGGAACGCCGAGGGAATGGGTAGCTGAGTTGGCATGGTCGATGGCATCGTGCCCGGGATCGCCATGCCGCTTGGAAGGGCACTTGGGAGCGCAAATCCCGGCCAATGGCCCGCGTCGGCGATCATTTGTCCGGCATCATTCAGGAGTGCGAGTCCGCCGTCGGGCAATCGAACGGCGCGCGTTCCGGGCGGTGTCGTCACATTCCCAACCGGCCCCGCAGTGCCGGCACCCAGTGGCGCGAGTGCGGTGTCGACAGTGGCGGCGGTTGGTCCAGGTGCACTTGAAGCAGCGGGAGCGATGCCCGTTTCGGGACCCTCCTTCGCCTTGGAACGGTCGCACGCAACGAGGGACGCCACGGGCAGCAGGGTCACTGCAACGAGAACGAGGGAGGCGGTAGCTCGCATGAACTTTACGGTAACGACTTGCGTGATTCGATCAAGAAAATGGCACGGTCAGCACATCTAAATATGGATAGATTTCGATAACTTGCGGTTTCTCGCGTTCGGGTTCGAGGTCGAGGTCGAGGTCGCGGTCGCGGTCGCGGTCGAGGTCGAGGTCGCGGTCGAGGTCGAGGTCAAGGTCCAATCGACCAGGACCAGGACCGAGACCCCGACCACGAGAAGCAAATCAACGAAGGAGCGCGATGAGCAGAGCGCGAACGCGAACGGCGAGCTCGGCGATGGCGTCTGCGTGTTCGATATTGACAGCGCCGAGTTCGACGGCGAGGTCGATCGCTGCCACAACCTCGCAGAGGCTGTTACGTGCACCGGGCCTGCGGCCCCTCCTGCGCTCGGACATAATGCTCACGTTGTTCGCATTCTGTCCGGCTCGGAGCCTAAAGTACTTGCGACGCATGGGAACGCTGTCGTTGGGCAGTCCCTCGGACAACTGCAAGAACGCGCTTTTGGCAGCGCGTGTAGCTTGGTCGCGCAACTCCGGGTCGCGAATTTTCGCGAGATGAACGGCTTTAGCGAACTCCTTTGCGGCCTGGTAGACGTGCATTTTCTGGAAGGGAAATCGGTGCGACTGGTTCATGGTGGCCTCCTCGCAAAAGAGGAGGCCAGCGTGAACCAGTCGCCGTGTGCCCTCGAGCGCTACGGATCTAGGAAGCGCGTGACGAACGTACGCGAATGCAAGGCCCGAGACGCCTCAGGCGGCACGGACTTGCGCATCGAGCTTCGCACACGACGTGTTTTCGCCGTGATGCGATCTTAGGATTGACCAGGAAACGGTGTGGTGAGGCCAAGATCAGCACACTCATCAGCGGATGCTTCTTCGTCCGCAAAACCCGTGGGTCCGGCAGCGACTCGAAATGATGCTGGATCGCGACCATCACCACGTGCTTCGGATCCAAGGGTTTCACCCTCACCCATGGAACACACTTCCCTCCTAATGGAAAGAAGATTTAGATGCGCTTACCCTGGGATTCGTAGAACAAGATGCGCTTACATACCAAACGTCTCACGCTGCGCGAGTTGGAAGAATCGGACCACATTGCCGCCAACGCTTACGAGAGTGACCCTGAGGTCGTGCAGTATATGTCGTTTGACTCTCGTTCGCTCGACGGGAGTCTCGAGTTTATCCGGCGTGTGCGAACAGAGTCCCAGCAAGCCCCGCGTCGTCTGTTTGATCTCGCGATGACGTTAACAGAGGGAGCACTCATCGGCCGGTGTGGGCTTCGTGTGAACCGCCCTGAACATCGCGAGGCGGAGCTCTGGTACATCGTGCGGCGCGACTGCTGGGGGCAAGGCTATGCTTACGAAGCTGTCCACGCGCTGATGGCGTTCGCTTTCGCAACGCTCGACGTGCATCGGATTTACGTCGACTGCGATCCACGAAACACAGGTTCGATCCGGCTCGCCGAGAAACTGGGGATGCGACGTGAAGGCTTGCTTCGGGAAAACTGGTTTCTGAAGGGTGAGTGGTGCGATAGCGCCATCCTGTCCGTGCTTGAACACGAGTGGCATTCCCAAAACCGTTGATTTTTTTTCGATCGACAAAGGACGAATCAAGGGCAAATGGACCCGAGCGGACTGCATGCGCGAATCGCGGCTCCGAACATCGTACACGCCCGACCTGTGCATGTTCCGGTCATGCGATCGCTTTGAGCGAGATTTGTTTCAAAAAAAATCACCGCACTCAGCGCTCGAATTTGGGGCGAAAACTTGCCCAAGTTGAACATTCACGGTTGCGTAGGACGCGCGTGAACTCGAACGATCCGACAATTGAGATCAACCAAAGTTACAATATTCACGCTTGGCAGGTGGGATACTTACGCATCTACTTACGCGCAATTGTTGGCCCGGCCCTCTGCGATATGGATTTTCTCGTACGCGAGGAGATAACCGCATGGCTGCGATGACCGAGAAGTGCAGTGTGTGTGGCGCACGCTTCGATGTGCAGTTCCGCTACCAGATGGAGGAGAAAGAAGGCGGCTTCGCTTTCTATTGTACCCAGGCGTGTCACGAAAAGAGCCTGCACGGGGAATCAGAAGGCGGGGTGGTGTGCACCGCGTGTAACAAGCACTTCGTCCTCGAGCTCGTCTCGCAAGTCGTGCGCGTGAAGGGGGCACGAAATTATGCGTGTTCAGACGAGTGTCGAACGCAACTCATGGCTGAAGCGGGCGGGGCAAGGCTCAGCGCATTCTTGGGTCAAGACGCGCCTGTTGGGGCCGGACCCGTGCCGGTGGGTCCAGGGCCAGCGCCAGCATCGATTGCATATGCGGGGCAAGTTACTTCTGCAGAGCCGTATGCCACATCTCTAGCACCGCCGCCGGTGGTCACAGGAGGCGATCGGATACGGCTCGATTGTCCCCGTCGCCTCGCCATCTTCAATCACAAAGGTGGCACGGGCAAAACGACGACGAGCGTGAGCATTGCGGCTGGCCTTGCCGCTCG
>JAHFDX010000672.1 GCA_023248785.1 Myxococcales bacterium | reverse complement strand
GCGGCGGGCACTGCATATATTCCAGGCCTTGCGGACTATGTCCCGATGGTCAAAGGTATTGGAAGCCTCGCGCTCGGTGGGCCTGCGCTTGTCAAGGCTGTGACCGGGCAAGACATCAGCGAGCAGGAGCTCGGTGGCTCGAAGGTCCATTGCGAAGTCAGTGGTGTAGGTGACGGCGAGTTTGCAAACGACGCCGAGTGTATCGGGGCCGTGAAGAAATATCTGTCGTACTTTCCGTCTCACTGCGAGGACAAAGCACCTGTGATCGCAAGCGGCGATCCTGTCGACCGACGGGAAGAAGCGTTGCTTGATCTACTCCCAGAATCAACGCGGAAGCCGTACGACATGTACAAGCTCATTCGCGCGGTCGTCGATCACGGTGAGTTCCTCGATATCAAGCCGCGCTGGGCGCGCTCTGTCATTACGTGCCTTGCGCGCGTCGGGGGCCTGAGTGTCGGTGTCGTTGCGAACCAGCCAAACTATTTGGGCGGCATCCTCGACGTCGACTCGGCGGACAAGGCCGCGCGCTTCATTCAAATTTGCGACGCGTTCAATATCCCGCTCGTGTTCTTGCAGGACGTGCCAGGCTTCATGGTCGGTTCGAAAGTGGAGCACGCGGGAATCATTCGGCACGGCGCAAAATTGCTTCATGTGATGAGTGCGGCCACTGTGCCGAAGATCACGGTGGTTGTTCGAAAAGCATACGGTGCCGGGTACTATGTCATGTGTGGTCGTGCATACGAGCCAGACCTCATCGTCTCCTGGCCAACGGGCGAGATCAGCGTGATGGGTGCCGAAGGGATGGTGGGCATCGCCGCACGCAAGCTGTTTGGCGATACGGATCCTCCGCCAGAAATGAAGAAGATGATTGTCGAGCAGATCCAAAAGAGCATCGACATCAGGAAGGTCGCGGGTTGGGGGCTCATTGACGACGTTATCGATCCCCGTGACACGCGCAAGGTGATTGCCTGGGGCCTCGAATTGTCACGCCACAAGCGCATGGAGCGCCCCTATCGTAAGCGTGGGGTGATCCCGGTTTAGTTTCGGCGGGGCGAAAAGCTTCTGCGCCGCCGGATGAAGGCGATGCAGAGCGATGCAAGGCTCATGAGCATCGCGGAGCCGCCTGCTCGCGTGGATGGAGCAACGGCACAGCCGGACGCTGCGTTTGGTGTTGGCGGATCGATTTGTGTCGATGCATCCGCGTTCGTTTTGGCATCGGCCTTTGGGGAAGCGTCGAGTGGTGTGGACGAGTCCACCGCCGCGTCGACCCCTGCGTCGTCCGGGGTTGTCGTGCCGCAGGTGAGCTCCACATCGACTCCCACGGAGGGTACTTTGAGCGAGCTTCCAGCGAAGGTCGCCTCGATTTCAATTCGGTGTCTACCAAGCGATACGCCGTTATCGGCCCCGGAACACGGGGGTGCGGGGCAACCAGCAAAAATCCGATCGACGGAACGTCGGCCGCTATCCATGGGATTGCCGATCGGAACGGCCGCGAAGGAACCGAAATCCGAGGTGGCCCAAACCGCACCGTCCACTTTCGCGGTCCACTGGGTCACCGGAGAAAATGCCGCAAGTTCGGCGGATGGCGTAATCGACAACGTGATCACGGCGGCGTGAATGGTGTCCGTGCACGAGCCGGCGTAGGTCACCGCTCTGGTATCGACGACTTCTGTCTTCGCGACCGTGACCGACCCCAACGTGGTTGGAAACGTGGTTGTGGCGCCAACGGTAAAGGCTGATTCAGTGGTTTGGACGCCTCCGTCGGTCGATGGTGCGCCCATGCAGATCGGGTCGTCGTAACGAATTCGATACGTTCCCGGGCTTAGCGCCGTGTTCGGAACAAGGAACGCATCGTAGGTGCCATTCGCTTTCACTTGCGTCGGAACGACCTGGCCGGAGCTCGTAAGCAACGTGGCGGAGCTCGTGCTCACAAAGGTTCCATAGATACGACCGGCCGCGATGTAAAATGCGGGTGTGTTTGCCGGCACGGTCGTGTTCGCCAAGGGCGCGATGCGGGTATTTGTGCACGCGGGAGCGGTGCAGGCCTGGGCGGTGCGAAAATTCGTGAGTGAGATGGTTGCGATTGAAGCAACGCAAACTAGCGAGACGCGCATGGACGAAAAATGCAGTCGAGTACGCATGCTCCGGGCCTCTGCACGCCGCAAATAGTCGCGAACGGTGTGCATTCTCTCGGAGAATTGACCACAACTGCCATGTGCCAATGCGGGTGGCACACGACAGTTGCGTCGCGATCACTCAACTTCGAGCGCACGCATAAGCGGACGCGCGGCATCACCACCGAGCTTGTGCCGCTCGGCGAGCCCGCGCAGACGCGCAAGCATGCGTAGAAGTTCGGGGCGCGTAGGATGCTCCGAGCTCGCGGCTCGCTCGCAGAAGAACGTGCGGCAACCAAACGGCCGTTCTTCGTAAATGGAACATTGATTGTTTTGATTGAGAAGCGGGCAAATACGCTCTTTGGAAGCGTTATTTGTAATCGCTAGAGCTTTCTTTTTCTTCGAGGGAAGGCCTCCACGCCGCGCGATGGCGCGCTCGACCAGAGCCAATTCGATGGACGTCACATACGGCTGGCGGCCGAGAAGTCCGAATCGACAACACTCCGTCGACGATGGGCAGCTCCAGCCCGAATACAGGGCATCGACTTCGCAGTAGAGTTTGCGAAGTTCTTCAATCAACGCTTCGGTGTTAA
>JAHFDX010000671.1 GCA_023248785.1 Myxococcales bacterium | reverse complement strand
CGAAACGCGGGCTCAAGACACGTCACAAACAGAAGTCATCGTAATGAGTAATAGCCCTCGAAAAGCATGGCAATTCGCAGGCCCTCGCCACGATGGGGGCTTGCGAATTGCCATGCGAATTGCAGACTCAGGACATTAGGGACGCGCCTGCATGTCCGCACTGATTTCGCGATTTCATATGCTTGCCGATCGGCGGCGATTTCGTTTCGTCGACGACGAAGGAAGCCATACGGGCAAAGACCTGGTCACGCATGCGCAGGTTGTCGCGCGAGCGCTTACGAAAGATCGCGTTTCGCTCGAGGGACAACGCGTCGCGCTTCTCATCGAACCAAGTGCGGCTTTTGTAAGCGCGCTGTTCGGTGTGTGGCTTTCGGGTGGTGCAGCCATTGTTCTTTCGCCGCTGCATCCACCGAAGGAACGCAACTACTTCTGTAACGACGCGCGGGTCCAGACCCTTGTCTTCTCGCCTGCGATGGCGGGCCTCGTTGCCGAGATGGAGGCGGTTTCACACACGCTCGACGTGACGTGCCTTGAGCCACGGGGCGAACTCGTCGCGTGCACCATACCGTCCTCACATCCAGCGCTTCAGCTCTACACAAGCGGGACAACAGGCAAGCCAAAGGGGGCCGTTCTTTCGCACGAGAATCTCGCCGTGCAACAAGCGTTGCTGCAAAGCGCTTGGCAAGTGACCGACGACGATCTCTTGCTCCATGCACTTCCCCTGCATCACATGCACGGTCTCGTGATCGCGCTGCTCACCGCCATGGGTTCTGGGGCGTCTGTCCACCTTCTTCCCAAGTTCGACGCCCGTGCGGTGTGGGATCACTTTGCCACATCCACCATGTGGATGGCCGTGCCGACGATGTACGCGAAACTTCTCACGGCATTCGATGAAGCAGATGAAACGACACGGAGGCGCTGGGAAGCTGGCGCACGATCGCTGCGGCTATGCACAAGCGGAAGCGCAGCACTTCCTGTCACGGTGGGCGAGCGATGGCGCGCGATAGCCGGCGAGTACCCTCTTGAACGGTTCGGCATGACGGAGATTGGCGTCGGAGTTAGCAACCCCCTCGCAGGTGAACGCAAACCCGGAACCGTGGGACGTCCGTTGCCTTCGGTAGGCACTGCCATCGAAGGCGACGACGGAGCCCCAAGCGATTCAGGCGAACTTCTTATCACGGGCCCGAGCGTGTTTTCCGGCTACTTCGAGCGCCCGAAAGAGAACGACGAGAGCTTCATCGTAAAGGACGGTGTTCGCTACTTTCGAACAGGCGACACCGTACGGCGGGCTGAGGATGGATACATTCAAATCCTAGGAAGGACGAGCGTCGATATTCTGAAGAGCGGGGGTTACAAATTGAGCGCGCTCGAAATTGAGGAAGTGCTGCGCGAACATCCTGACGTGGGCGATGCAGCGGTCGTTGGGTTGCCCGACACTACATGGGGTGAACGCGTTGTTGCTTGCGTCGTACCCCGGCGCGTGGGGGATGCCTGCACTTCGGAAGCGTTGCTGGCCTTTTGCCGCGACCACCTCGCGCCTTACAAGTGCCCGCGCACGTTCGTATTTATGGAGGCGCTTCCGCGTAACGCGCTTGGAAAAGTGACAAAACCAGAGCTGCTCCGCAAGCTCATTTCGTCCTCCGTGCTCGATCCAATACCTCTGTAAGATTCGATTGCGGCACCACCTGACCGTCTGCCCGCGCAAGCACACGACCTTGTGCGTCAAGCACGACGGTCGTCGGAACGAGGGTGATCGGCCCAAAGTCCGATTCGCCACGCAAGGTCGATTCGTCCGCCATCGCAACTGGAAACTTCACGCCGAGCGATTGTCGATATAGTTCGACAAGCTCGCGATGCGCACGCGGCTCCATCGCGACAGCCGCAAAAAACACGTCTTCGTATCGCTTCGCAAGCTTGTGAAGCGCGCTCATTTGCGCCTGGCTACCCAAGTCGCCGGTCGCAATAAATGCCAAGACGACGGGCTTGCCCCGGAACTTTCCCGACTCGACCGGCCGCTCGTCAAGAGACGAAAAGGCAAAATGAAGCGCCGCCTTGGTCTCCACATCCACAACCGTAGGGACCTTTCGCGGCGGCTCCTCGCGCACGCACGCGGCGCAAAATAGCACCGACAACGTTATGAAATATGGGCCGAACTCAGTCTTCACCCTTTTGCCCGGTGAACTGATCTTCCTTGTTGGCGAAGAGCACATTGAACGTCGTCAGCGATCCGTAACACCCGGTGATGTACTGCTGAAGCTGGACCTTATCTTCGTCTGACAACTTCGTGTGTGTGTTTACTTTTTGCTCGAGCACGCGCAGCTTGTCGCGCAGGCCTACGATCTTTCGAAAGAACGCTTCGAGCGGTACACGTTTTTCCTGTATGCCTTCCTTTCCGGGGATGAGGACGACTTCGCCGCCCTGCCACCGCCCCCCGAGCTCGACATTCAGTAAACCAAGCTCCTCGGCGATCACTTCCCTTAGAATCGAACGAAATTCACGAGCATCCATTTCGAGCAAATCCTCCGGTAAAACAACGGGTTTGGGTGCTTCTTGCCTCACAGGCCCAAAGGCGCTGCGCGACCTTGCACCTCGATTTTGTGAAGGCGCCACCGGTTTTCGAATCGTCGCAGCGACTGTGCCACGTTGAACGTACTGAGAACACGTGCCGGTTTCGCGCAATGGCGACGGCCACACGGCAAGCAAGCACTCACCCACC
>JAHFDX010000670.1 GCA_023248785.1 Myxococcales bacterium | reverse complement strand
CGCTTCGGCGTCCTCGGTTGTGCTCATGAGTCGAAACGTCTGCAGCACGTGGTATGCGCTGATTTGTTCGGGATAGTTGAAGTACGCCTCGCGCAGTTGTCGGAAAAGACTGTAACGGGTGACGTGGGGTCTAAGACCATGCTCAATGGCCCACGTGCTGAAGCAAAGATCGTCATGCTTACGAAGGTCGCCGCCGGAAAGAGCAAGCGCAAAGGCCTGCGTCATGAAGCGCCCGAAGTGCAACCGATCGTCGAGGGGCATCCCGTCGTACGAAGCAAACCTCGCCGCGACATCGATACGCCCGCCCTTGCTATAAAGCGAGTGAACACGTCCGCTCCACGACTCGAACGGATGACTTTGGCCACCCATCGAATCGAATGTTTTGCCAAAATCGATCCCGGCGCGATCCATTACGCCCCGCAGGCGCTTGTAGAACCCAAGCAGCATGTGCCAACCGTGCTCCGTCTTGCGACCGTGACCATCGACGTACGATGCCGCTTTGCCCCCTATGTGATGCCCCATATGCACCATCGTGACGTCGACGTTCCCACGAGCACGCTCGAGCAGGCGAATTCCCGCAGCAAGACCCGCAGGGCCCGCCCCTACAACAAGCACACGCTTCACAAGCCGATCCCCAGGCCAAAGAATCCCAGTGGAGTTACATATACGCGCGCCGCATTGGCTCTGTCGGCGATGCCGATGTCGATCGTTCCTTCAAAGCGCAAAAAGAATGCGCTCGACAACCACACATCGAACGCCGCGCCGGGGCTGATCGCCGGCATGACCGTGCGCGTATCCTTTCCGATGTCGACCAACGCAACCCCTCCGTCGAAAAGGAGGGAAAGGTCCACGCGCTTGTGCGGCAACAGATGCAGACTGGGCCCCATTCGAAATACCCAGAGTTGGGCGCCCGTACCGGAAGAGCCCGTATTGAGTGGAATGGTCAGCAGGCTCGACATTCGTAGCCCGACCCACGGAATGGTCATAAACTCCAACGTCCCCAGGCCCGCAAGATGAAGGCCGTTTTGAATACCGGCCCCAACGGTCGCCACCACGCGAACCTGACCCGCGGTCGCTCCGACTTCACGAACCCTCGGAGGATCGTATTCGCGAGCAAGCGGGTCAGGAGCGGCATGCGCAACGACCGGGAAAAGAAAGAACCCAGGCATCCATCGAAAGAGGGACATTCGCGACATCAATATCAAAAAAAACCTCCCCTACTCGCCACCTCGCTGTTAAATGGCCGCGATGACACGTAACGTGGAAGCTGAAATTCGGCAAATCGTGGCCGAGCAACTCGATCTCGATCGCGATGAAGTCACCCCCGAGAAAACGTTCGTGGACGACCTGGGCGCGGATTCCCGCACGATTTTCGAGCTCGCCCTGGCCTTCGAAGAAGCGTTCGACATTGACATCGCTGACACGGAAATTGAGGCCATCCGCACCGTGAGCGATGCCATTGCCCGGGTGGAAGCCAAGCTCGTCAGATCGTGACAAAATCGGGAACAACGACTCCCGTGTTCGGCTGTGCTAACCAGAAGGCGTTTTCATGAAGTGCCCCTTTTGCGCGCACCTCGATAGCAAGGTTACTGACTCGCGCGTTTCGACTACGGGCGACGTGATTCGTCGTCGACGCGAGTGCGACAAGTGCGAACGCCGATTTACAAGTTACGAGCGTGTCGAAGACGTGTTGCCCATGGTCGTAAAGAAAGACGGTCGTCGCGAAGCGTTTGACCGCCAGAAGATTTTGTATGGGCTCAAGAAGGCGTGCGAGAAGCGCAATGTGCCGGTGGCTGATCTTGAGGTCGTCGTCGATACCATTGAGCGCGCTATCGCCGACTCGGAACGCAAGGAAGTCCTCTCAATCGACATCGGCGAGAGGGTCATGCATCATTTGCGCGACTTGGACGAGGTCGCGTACGTTCGCTTTGCAAGCGTGTATCGCAGCTTCCGCGACATCGCAGAGTTTCAAATGGAACTCGAACGCATCGCCCAGGAGCGCCCCAAAGACACTGGCGCGGCACTCGACTTCGCGGGTGCAACAGGACGACCGCCCAAGGGGGCTCCTTCGTGAGCGATCTTCATCGCGAATGGATGCTGGCCGCGGTCTCGCACGGTGAACACGGCGATCCTTCGCCCAATCCCCACGTAGGTGCAGTCGTCGTCCGAGACGGTCGAATCGTTGCCGTCGGACACCACAACCGCGCGGGCGACGACCACGCGGAAGTGATGGCCATTCGGCAAGCCGGCAAGGCCGCTCGCGGCGCAGACTTGTTTGTAACACTCGAGCCGTGCAACCACATCGGGCGAACACCTCCGTGCACGGATGCCATATTGAAAGCGGGTATCCGCCGCGTATTCGTCGGCACACCGGATCCAAATCCGCACGTGACAGGTGGTGGTGTAGACAGATTGCGAGCTGCCGGGCTTGAGGTCATTGAAGGTGTGGCCGAGGCGGAATGCAATCGATTGCTTGCACCGTGGGCTAAATTTGTAACCATTGGTGTACCTTATGTGACGCTCAAGCTCGCCCTCTCGATCGACGGGCGCATCGCGACTCGAACGGGTGCGTCGCAGTGGATTACGGGCCCAGAAGCGCGCGTGCGCGTCCATTTGCTGCGCGCTGTTTCAGACGCGGTTGCCGTAGGGATCGGAACGGTCCTCGCCGACGATCCTATGCTGACCGTTCGCGATGCCAAAGGGCGCAGTCCTCGGCGC
>JAHFDX010000072.1:1978-10645 GCA_023248785.1 Myxococcales bacterium | reverse complement strand
AAATACCTGGGGGTATCTCCCTTCGGTCGCTCCCGCCTATCGCTGCGCTCCTGCCGACCTTCGCTCGCCAGAGGCCGGAGCCTCGTCGTCGCGGCGCCTTGCAGCCGGACCAACGGCGCTCCGCCAGGCTCGGTCCGGAATTCCCCGGCAGGCTCCTATTCCCAGTCGTCGACCCGTAGTCCCGACACGCGAATGAACTCGTCAACGTTGTGAGTCACAAGGGTTGCGTCGTACGCACGCGCCACTGAAGCGATCATCAGATCGTTGGGACCAATGGGTATGCCTGCACGAGTGAGTTCTGCCCGAATTGCGCCGTAGTGCTCGGCGCACAGGTCATCGAAGGGATAACTTTCGAATGCAGAGAAAAACTGCGCAAGGAGCGTAAGGTTTGCTGCCACCTTCGTGCTTTTTCGCGCTCCGAAGAGCAACTCTGCTTTCACGGGTGCACAAAGACGAACCTCGCGGGGGCTCGTAGTTTGCAGACGGCCGATCAAACGTTTCGAGCGACCCGAAAGGACGCGGATGCACGCGTTGGTGTCGAGCAGATAGGGCATTAGAACACTTCTCTTGCCTCGAATTTGCCTTGCGGTGGCCGCTTGGGCGGCCCCTGCCATTGCCCGACAACATGACTGAAGAAGCCCTCCGGCCACTCCGACACCACCTGTTGTTCGATCGTGTCGGCCAGGTATTGCGACACGCTGACACGCTTCGCTCGCGCTCGCATGCGAATGCGTTCAGCAACCTCGTCTGAAACATACAGGTGAAGCTGGGGCATGGATCACATATAGCACATACATACTTTATGTGTACATGTTCGTTTCTTGGACTTTCGCAATGGAACGCGCCCGGAACATCAAACTGTCGACGTCGCTGCCGGCCAAAATCCGGAGAACTGCCTTTTGTCTATCCGCTGGCATTAAACTCCAATCCGCGCAATTAACGCTGGCGTGACGGCTCGCCGTTTGTACACCGTGCTTCTTCTTCCTGCCCTTTGGGCATCACTCCCTGCACGCGCTGAATCGCTCGGAAAATGCACATCATCGCTCAACTGGATCCGCATGCCGGGCGCGGAATCCTGCATCGCTGCACCCGAGCTTGCACGTGAAGTCGAAGCGCGGCTTGGCCGCTCTGTGTTCGTTTCCGTTACGCAAGCGGACATGTCGGTCGAAGGTCACGTCGAGCCTCGCAAGGATGGCGGATGGCGCGTCTTGTTTACGCTGCGCGATGCAACAGGAGCACCACTCGGCACGCGTGAGCTTCTACAAGACGAGGCGGACTGCACGTCCGCGCGTGATTCGATCATCCTGGTCGTATCCGTCATGATCGATCCCGACGCTGCGCTAAAGTCTCCGGTGCCGACTAAATCGATCAAGCCCTCGCCACCACCAAGACGCGTGTCGGGGCCATGGCGCTCCGAAACGTTCGCATCCGCAAAGGCTGGCATTGGCATCCTGCCAAACGCCTCCGTGGGGTTCAGTCTTTCCACGCTGCTCGTTCCACTTAGGTTCGTCGCTCTTGAACTTTCGGGAACGCTCTGGTTCGACAACACCGCATCAACGCAAGGTCCCGGACGCGCGGATTTTTCGCTCGGCTATGGTTCTGCCTCCGCGTGTCCACTTACGGTTTGGCGCGATCGCTGGCACTTGTTGGCTTGCGCAAGCGGCCTCTTCGGTCGCGTGCACGTCAAGGGCTCTGGGTTCGATGTAGTGCGCCCCGACGATTCGAAGTTCTTTGTCGCGAGTGCATTCGATACGCGCGTCGAAGTTCGACTCCTAGGCCCACTCGCCCTTCGCGCGAGCGCTTCATTAATAATACCCATAGTCCGCAATTCGTTTGTGTTTACGAACGCTGACAGTACGCAAACCGAGCTTTTTCGCATGGCTCCGCTTGCTGCCACAGGGGAATTGGGGGTCGGCGTTACCCTCCCTTGATAATTCCAAACTCGAGCGTCCACTCACGATGGCGCCACCTAACACTACTTCGCCCTTGCAAACCGAGCTTCACACCCAAGTGCCCGACGCGCTCCAGATTTTTCGCGAGCACGCGCCTTTTGCGTGGCGTGTGCTCCGTCGTTTGGGCGTGCCTGAGTCGGATGTTTCCGATGTCTGCCAGGAGGTTTTCATCGTTGTTCACAAAAAGCTCGGATCCTTCGAGGGCAAGTCTTGCCTTCGAACGTGGCTCTACGGCATCTGCACTCGCGTCGCTGCCGATTATCGAAAGCGCGTCCTAAGGCGGCGCGAGATCGTAACGGATTTTCCACCCGAGCCCGCGATCCACGAAAGCGCTGAATATGAGTTACGAATGCGAGAAGCGCGCGCTCTGCTCGATCGCATCTTGGAAACGCTTGATGACGACAAGCGGGAGGTCTTTGTGTTGTACGAAATTGAGGAGTTGCCCATGAAAGAAGTCGCAATGGCACTCGGTTGCCCGCTTCAGACGGCGTACTCTCGTTTGCATGCGGCGCGCGCCCACGTGACTGACGCCGTAGAACAGCTCAATCAAGAAGGGAGGGCGGCATCGTGAACGATCCTGGAGGCGATCCCAAACGTCTGACGTCTTCGTCCAACGCGCGATTGCGCTCGCTCCTTGAAGCAGGGCGCAGCGAGGTTCCAACGGACGAACAGTTGAGCCCCCTTGCAACGCAACTGTCTGCCGCGCTTTTTGCAGCGGGAGGTTCTTCGAGCGGACCGGTGGGCCGTCTCGCAAGCGCGGGCAAATCCGTTTCAATCGCGTCCACTGCGGTAAAGGTCATTGGCGGCGTAGTTGTAGCGACCGCGCTGATTGTTGGTACTGTGCGTTCATTGTCGAAACCTGAGTCGTCGACAGGGATGCCTAGCGTGAGTGCGGGTTCTCCACCATCAGCGTCTAGCGATCCGCCCGAAGCGGTGACTACTCCGGCGCCTTTAGAGGCACCTGCAGAGCGACCGAGTCCGTCTGCCGTCAAAGCAAAGCGCACGCCTGAACCGTCGGGTGTGGAAATCGTGCCGCCTATACCAACGCCTACGGCATCCGCCATTCCAACGCCCGATCCGCCCGCACAAGCAGAAGATCAAGAGCCCGAGACAAAGGTGCTTCAACGAGCGCATGCTGCACTCGCGGCAAATCCATCGCAAGCTCTTGCTCTGTGCACCGAGCATGCCCTTCGGTATCCACGAGGCACGCTAGGTCAAGAGCGCGAGGTGATTGCAATCGACGCACTCGTTCGCATGGGACGGCGTACCGAAGCTGCCAGTCGCGCGGAGCGGTTTGTGAAATCGTATCCAGCGTCGGCACACGTTCGAAGGCTTGAAACGCTGATTGGATCGAAATTTTAGGAATTTCGCGTGCCTGATCATAAAGACGCGTGCGCCGGGCCACATAGTCGAAAAGTAGACCTCGACCTTCGTCGGCCGGTCGCAACGATATCTTGGGAGAAATTAAATGAGGCGTTGGACAATCCTCGGAACCGCATCGATTGCGGCCGCATGCAGCGGGCAACCTGTTGACGTCGGTGGCTACACAAACCCCGAGGGCGGTGGCCAATCGCAACCACCGGACAGCGGGTCTCTTCAAGGTGCGACCGCCACGATTTGCCTTCGTGCGACAACCGCACCCGTTGCGCACAACGATGGCCTCGCTGGTCAAACTCCAAGCGATCAGAAGCTTGGCATTCGCAAGCTCACGCTGCTGACGTCGGCGAATGATCCATCTCCTTACGTCGTATTTGATCACGGTGCGTCGGCAGTCGAAGCAGGCCTGAACGAAGGGAACAACACCGCTATCGCTCGGTTGCCAATCAGTTCACTCCGTGCGGGCAATTATGTGAAGGCGCGCGTAGGTATTTCGCACGTCCGTTACCGTGTCGCTGCGCTCATGCACGCTGCGGGGCAAAGCATAACCGGCACGTTTGATAACATTCACGTTCTGTCCGATGGATCGACGATCAATGGTCAGACGTATAACAAAGGTCACTACGACTTTCGATTTGAAGCGCTGGGTAGCACGCTCGGCAGCCAATCCGGTGAAAGCGGCATGTGGCCATCGGTGCTCAACACCTCTGGCATCGAGCTCGATACGTCAGGCAGTGAAGCGAGCTACGTGTTCGTCGTGAACTTGCCGATCGATCCGAAGATCTCGACTCACATCAACGTTGTGTTTGAGCTCAACACGCACTCAAATTTTCGTTGGCAAGATCAAACTGGGGCAAACTATCCCGGATACGCCACAAACGTTTTCGACGTGACACCGACGAGCTACGAGCCCGTGAAGACGTTCGGTGCGAACAGTTATCGGATGTACGTCGAACTCACGGCAGCTCCGGGAACCTGCCAAATCGCGCCGTCAACTGTTTCCGATGCGGGGAATGACTGATAGTGGAAGCACGCGATGCAAATGCCCACCTGACACAGCCCCAAGTGTACTTCAATCGCGCCAATTCTCGATCAGAAGCCCGGTCACCCGTGCAAATTCGTCCGTGTTTCCCGTTACGAAAACCAGGCCGCGAGCGAGCGCGCATCCCGCAAGCAAGGCGTCATAGGGTCCAATGGGCCGGCCCCGACGACGGAGCGCCGCGCGGACTGCACCCGCAGCGTGCCCATCTTCCACAGTGAATGGCAGGAGCTCAATGCTCCCGAGAAGCGCGTCCACAATGGGACGCAGCACGCGCGCTCTTTTGGGCGAGAGGGCCATGCCATAAGCCACCTCCATCACCGTAACCGACGAAACCGAGACGTCGTTCGGTGGCACCGAACGAAGACGACCCTGCACCGCGGCATGACCCCTGACAAAGTCGCTGACGACATTCGTATCCAACAGATAGCGCACAGCCACTCAACGAACCCGTTGCTTCCTGCGCGCGCGTGAAGAAGCTGTCGCCCGCGGTGTCGACGAAAATGGATCCTCTCCGGCGCCCACGAGCTCGGCCCGGTGCGCTTCGAAGGGAACGATGGATGGATCACCTGGGAATTCAAGCACTTCGCGAGGCCAAGCCATCGCCTCGTGCTCGAGCAATGCGTGCACGGCTTTGCGAATCAGTGCGTTGCGGGCGACTTGGGTCTTTCGAGCCAAGCGATCGAGCCGTTCCGCGGATTGTTCATCCAAATAGACGTTGAAATTCACTCACTAAAGATAACCTATCAAACAGTTATGTCAAAATCGCCGGGGCTGGTCCACCGATTCAATCGGGCACCGGTCACTTGGATCGCCCAATCACGTAGGCGCTCGTCGCCCGGGTCCATCGCGCGAGTGGCAACTCCGCAAGTGCCTTGCTCATCGCTTGCGCGGGGTCCAGCGTCTCGCGCAGGAGAGCTCGCACGTGCTCGAAGTCCGCTTGCTCGCGAAATCCGTAGAGCACCAGCGTCTCACGTGAACTCGTTGCACCTATCGGCAGGCGTGCAACAAGACCGAGGCCAAGGGCGCGCTCGCGTTCGCCCGGCAAGCGCGCCCCATAACCTGCCTTCGCAAAAGGTGCACGTTCATGATGCGACGGCCAGAGGACGGTCGCATGACCTTGGTCATCGACGCCAAGGACGATGAACCATGCGTCGTGAGTCGGCACAACGGTGAACTCGACGTTCTCCCCGGCTTCGAACGTCGACGCCACCGACGGCTCAATCGCGAACACAGAAGACGATTCGAACGTCCGCGTCGAGAACGCATACGCCTGCATGTCTTGCCACGACACCGAATCGTCGACGCGCAAGCTCGAATCCGCGCTCGGGCTTATCGTCGAAGATCCTACAACAGGCGCGCTCAAACCGAATTTTGCCGCGCCCTCACCGAGCATGGTGCGCCTTCCCCTTCCCACGAAGACGCGATCGATCACGACGTCGCCACACGAGCCCGCCGCATCCGCTTCAAGAACGGCCTCGTTGGTCACGTCGACCTCAGCTTCACGACGACGACCTATGCGCGCCTCCAGACTCGCTACATGCGGCAAGGTGAAGGCTACCGCGCCTGAGTTCTTGAGACTCACGCGGCGCGTGACGCGATACCGCGACGGGACGCTCCGCACGCGCACGTCGCATCCGGCCTTTCGTTCGTCCGCGATGGTAAAGAGACCGTCGCTACCGAGATGTACTTCACGACCTAGCAGGCGTGCTGGCTCGTCAAAGGGAAACAAAAGCAGTTGACCCTGTTCGAGCGTGCGAGCCTCGCGCGGCACTTCAGGAATGGCAGGGGTCATCGAGCCACAACCACACAACGTCAACGCTGCAAACGTCATGTTCATTCTAATCATGAAGACCCCACACAAGCTCGAGCCTCGATGGGTCACCTGACAGGACCAACTCTGTTTGCTGCGGACGCTCGCCGGCGGCGTTGCTCCTACGCAACTCGTCGTTTTCGTACGTGACGAACTCGTTCAGCGTGACGGTGCCATTTCGATCGCCGTCGGCATCGCCTCTCAAAAGGGCGCGCTCGAGCGCGAGCGAAAATGCGCTCCCCTCTTCGTTCGCCACGAGCGGTCCGGAGGCGCGTGCGGACAGGACGATCGCGCTTGCTGGACCCGCGTGAACCTCGACACGCTCTAGAGGTCGCGTGCCGCTCGAAAGCGCGCGTGTCTGCCCCGGAGCGAAGCCCGCATCGAGAAACACGATCGAATCCGCCGTGCGTGGAAGGCCGCGTTGTAAATCGATCAATTTGAGACTTGTCTGCGCGAGGTCGTGTTTTTGGGCGTCGTATGGCAAGAGGAGCAAGGCACTGCTCGCCTCGGACCGTGCGCCAATGCCCGCAAAATACACGTAAATTCGTTGGCTCTTTGGGAGCGCTCGAACTGCCTGATTGATATCGGCTGCCATCGCGTGCTCATCCCGCAACCACGTGATGCGTTCTCTTGGAATGCCGAGCGTGTAACTGCATATGGTACGAAATCGTTCGGCGTCGTGATGCGCGCCCAGGGCTTCGGTCCCGTCGCGATAACGCGCAATCGAAACGATGAGTGCGGATGCGTCGGTTTGCGGTGTGCCCCGAACCTTCGGTCGAACTTTAAAGGCATCACCTGCCACGACCTCTGACCAAGTGGTCGGAAAGGCGACGGTCGGTTCGGCCGGCTCCGATACGTTCACCTTCGACAGCGAGACGCAGCAAGTGAGAAGAGACAAGGGTAACCAGAACCAAGACCAGAGCCGCCGCCTCATGGGGTCACCCTCGGCTTCGCCTCGATCTGCAGGTGCATGAGGGCGTCGCGCGCGGCCTCACGAACTTCGTTGACGCGCACGTTCCCACCACTCGCCATCCCAAACAAATTGTACAGCGTAGGTAGCGATGACGAACTGCCGCGACCGCGATAGCGCGCTCCTTCGAACTCGACGAGCAGTTCAACGCGAGTCGCGTCAATGGCGATCGGACACCCAAGAAACGCACCGCCGAGTAAGAACGGAGCCAATGGCCAGAGTTTGCGCTCGGTGAAAACCCTCGCCTGAAATCGAGCCGGCTTGCCCGTTGGGCTAGGCGAGGCGTCCACGATGGCTGCTCTAAAGCGTCGGGCGGTGCCGCGGTCGGCGCGATCAAACGACCGGGCGATTGTCACTTCGGAAGCAGCCTCATCAAATCGTGCATTGAGCGGGACACCGGTGTGAGCACATCCGAAAATGAGGAACGTCAGAAGCGCAAAGGGAGCTCGGCGATTCATCAGTCCTCCCCCTCATGAAGAGGAAGCGCGCGTATGCTTGATACGTGTTCTTGCCTCACCATCTGACTCGCCAGCAGTCGCGCACCGAAGGCAAAAGGCTCACCTTGATCATCGGGCCGCGTCTGGCTCTCGTTCGTTCGCGGATTCCTCCATCGCCGATCGGACCATGGCACCCCCGCATGTACGTAGGCATAGCTCAGTCCTTGACTTCGCAAGCTTGCGTACAGCGACAGGGGCGGCGTGCCGAACGAACGAACCAAGGTGTTCATCTGGGCCAGGTACGGTTCGCACTCGCGCTCGGCGATTTGGGCGACCGTTTGTTCGCACACGCCGACGTCCACGGTTAGCGCCAGCGTCGCGTGGTGGGGTGAAGCCGGATTCAGCACAACCGTCGCGCCGACTTCTTGAAGCGAATGCGCGAGCGTTCCGAGTAACACATCGTCAATCAAGTTTCCTTTCGTATCGCGCGACGGTACGTAGAGCACCACGCGGGCAAGCTGCCCTCTCGGACGCCACTCGGGCTGTTGCACGGCAACTACACACGCAGAGCCCCCGAGCGCTGCCACGATCGCGAGCAACCGCAGTGCGCTCATCGACCCGTGCTCGCAAGCCCACTGGCCAAGACGACGCGGTTGCCACTTCCCGTCAAGGTAGGGTGCTGATCGCGGTACGCCTCCCTGGCTTCACTCGCCACGCGCGGCGCGACATACGCGTGCAATTCATCGAGCGTAATCACTCCGTCGGCATTCTGATCCGCGCGCCCTTCCGCGAGTCCGGCAAGCAAGTGATGTGTAAACAAACCCGACGTCCTGTTCGAGGGTGTTGCGCGCGGCGGGAACGAAAAAGACAACCTTCTTGACCTCTTCGGGAGCAACCGGAAGATTCGCGTTCCCTGAAGCCGGGATCCCTGCAACGTAGCAGGCGCAAAAGAGCGGAAGGAGGCAAGACTCAAAACCACGAACAAGAAGGCGACACATGGATCAGCCCGTACACTCGAGCACTGTGTGTGCCATGTCCGAAAATGACGAGAAGTTTTGGCGTGTCGGCCATCTCGCGCG
>JAHFDX010000072.1:0-1968 GCA_023248785.1 Myxococcales bacterium | reverse complement strand
ACCTTCCGGACAGCCTCGTCATGCCCGGCGTGAACACTTGGTTACGAGCCTACGGTGTGAATGTCGGAGCCCTGAGCTCGAACGAATTCCTTCGCTTCGCCCAGGCTTCGTTCGGCTTGGAGCCGGATTGAGCCGCGGTTTCCTAAACCGTTGACCGGCACTGAGCGTAGCGCATGGTTCCGCGCACTACATCCGCACAGTCGGCAATCCCAGATTCTTCCCGATCCCCTTTATCTCCCAACTGCGGTAAATCTCGCCCACCGCCCGCGTAGCTCAGAGGATAGAGCAGCGGTTTCCTAAACCGTTGGTCGGCAGTTCGACTCTGCCCGTGGGCGCCCCTACTCCGGCACCTTCTCCCCCAACCCGCGCATCTCCTCCCGGTAGCTCTCGATTTGCTCCGTAAACACAATGGCCACGTCGGGGTCGAACTGCGCCCCGGCGCACCGCTCGATTTCCGACACTGCGACTTCGTGCGGTAGCGCACGCCGATACGCGCGATCGCTCGTCATTGCATCGTAGGTGTCCGCCACCGAAATGAGGCGCGCGATCACCGGCACATCGTTTCCCCGCATTCCTAGCGGATATCCGCGACCGTCCCAACGCTCGTGATGCAAGTGCACGCCAGGGATCAGCGGATGCAAAAATGTAATCGGCTCCAAGATGTCGCGACCGTACCCGGGATGACGCTTGAAGACTTCGTACTCATCGCCGGTCAATTTACCTGGCTTGTTCAAGTTCATCACGCAGCCGATTTTCCCGATGTCGTGCATAAGCGCGCTCTGCCGCACGACCTCGACGCTGTTCTCGGGAAGTGCGAGCTTGCGTGCGAGAAACATGGCATACGCCGCCACACGCTCAGAGTGCCCGGCAGTGTAACGATCCATTTTATCGATCGCCTGCGCAAGCCCGCGAATGGTCTGCCTAAACGTCGCGCGTAGGTCTTCGTAGAGCTTGGCGTTTTCGATTGCCGCGGCCGCACGTGAAACCACGATCGACATGAGCTTGCGCTGTCCTTCATCGAACACAATGGTGCGCGTGCAACTTGCTGCAACCACCCAACCGAGAACGCGGCCCTGCATAAGCATCGGCACCGCGAGCAGTGACTGACACTCGGGCTCCGGCGGGCTTTGAAAGAACCGCGTCGTGCTTTTCGCTCTCTCGAGCGCATAACTCTTCAGCCCGAAGTGTTCAACAAACGCCAAGGGTTCCCACGTACCGGCAAGAAGCCCGCGCTCAAGCGTTGGCGTACGCACGCGAGACGAACGTTCGGTGTACCCGCCCTCGCCGTCTTCGACCCAAATCGAAACGATGTCGCTCAGAAGTTCGCTTTGAGCCACATTAGCCAACGTGTGGAGCACCTCGTCGAGCGACAAGCTCGCCGCGATGGCTTCGCTGACGCTGTAGAGCGACACGGCTTCCTTGAGGCGCAAGTTCTCCGCTGCAAGCCTTCGCCTTTCGAGCCCCCGCTTAACAACGAGCATCACTTCATCGACGCGAAACGGCTTCAAAATGTAATCGTAGGCGCCACGTTTCATGGCATCGATGGCGGTTTCGACAGTTCCGAACCCCGTCATGATGATTGCAACCGTATTCGGTGCGATTCGCGTGAGCGACTCGAGTAATTCGATCCCGCCCATACGTGGCATCTTCAAATCGCTCAGCACAAGATCGTACGACTCACGCTGGATGTGCTCGAGCGCAGATTGGCCGTCGTCAGCCGTTTGCACCTCGAACCCTTCCAACCCGAGAAAATCCGCGAGCATGTCGCGAATAAAGGGTTCGTCATCCACGACGAGCACGCGCGGCCGTTCATCCATCAACGTAGACCCCGCAGCGCATCGCTCAACTCAAGTTACACCGGGCAGGGGCCGCCGAACAAACCGAAGAACCGTAGGCCCCAAACCAAAACCTGTGCGACCTGTAACCCAAGATACAGGGCGAGCACGTTTCGACCGAACAATCCCCGCT
>JAHFDX010000071.1:3274-10661 GCA_023248785.1 Myxococcales bacterium | reverse complement strand
GGTTCCCTACGGATTAAAGGAATTCGGTTTCGCAACACCGACGTGACTCGAGACTTGCGGGGAGATCGCGACTCTCGATGATCGCGTACATCGATACCTCAGTCGTGTTGCGGCTGATGTTCAGGGAACCGAAGCCGCTCAAGGAATCACCTAGAGTCAAGAAGGCCTTTGCTTCTCGACTCCTCGCTGTGGAATTGGGCCGCGCCATCGATCGGGCTCGTCTTGCTGGAACAATCAACGACGACGAGGTTGCCACGCTTCGCGGCGAGGCAGATGCAGCCGTTGCCTCAATCGCACTCGTTGGACTTACCGATTCGATTCTCGAACGCGCTTCGGACCCTATGCCGACATCCCTCAAAACTCTCGATGCCCTTCATCTTGCAACAGCCGTCGAACTTCGCGCCGAAACCGAGGGCGAGCTCCTCTTCGCGACCCACGATAGCCGTCTCGCAAACGCAGCAAAGGCGATGCGCTTCAAGGTCATCGGGGTGTAGCCCCACGTTCATTCACGCGCAGCGCTGATAGTGCAACATAAACGCGATTGAGTCCTGCCTGACGGATAGGATGCTCGTCGGGCCATCCTGCCTCAATGAGTGCGTCTACCCTCAAAAACGAGCCGGGCGAGCGCTGCCTCCGTTGAAGCAGGGCAACAAGGAGACGTCGCGACGGACGTCGATCAATCAGGGTCGTTTCTCCGGATGACAACCGAAACCACGATCCATCGGCTGCAAACGTAATTGACGTCCCCGCGTCTATTGAAGGCGTGACGGCCACGGTGCATGTTCCAGGATCGCTACGCAGGAGAGCGATGAATTTGTTTCGTACCTCCTCTTCGACGAGAGAGATGCCAAATCGGTCTCGTTCTTGAGCGGATTGTTCGCGAGCCTCGTTGAGCGTTGCACCGAAAGTGGGAGCAGCGCCAAAAACTCTTCGTTGGATCCATTCGAGCATCGCAGCAAATTCCCGCGAATCATCGTCGTCGGCGCTGCCGGAAAAGATTTTTTCAACACTTGTGGGTAAGTCAGCAAACGGCAAGAGCGCCTGCTGCATCAAGAAAAATGCAAGCACATCCCCGGGCGGAGCGACCACGCGCGTTACCGCAACTTCAGATGCAACGAAAGGCGCAAGCGAGCCCACGAGAGTCGATGTCGTATCGAGAATGCAGACGTTGTGGCCAAATCCTATCCAATGGGCGTGCCATCGGCACTGACCACAACGTTTCCCCATAAGAGGCCTCCGAGACAGAACCCTTCACTCGTTCGCGAATCAACCCGCTGGTGCGCCTCGCAAAGAGGACGCGAAAGAAGATCAATCGCTGTGAGCGCCGTCGCGTGATTGAGCGTTGTCCGCGTCTCCCCAAGTCGAGTAAGGAGGGCCTCTCCGCCACCAAGAACTTCACATTGGAACGACACAAATGGACGCCCCTCAAACTCGCCGCGCTCGCGGACCTTGAGAATGCCAGAGACATCACCGAGCTCAGAATGTGCTTGTGCTAAGCGATCGAGACAAGGTGCTGCCACCACGTCGAAACGTGGATCGGAACGAACGACGACCCTAACGCCTGAACTCCCTTCCCTCGCGCTGTAACTATGAAAGGCGCCACGACAACGAATGGGAAGAGGACGCTCAAATCGACCCAGCCACACGATGTGAACCTACCGCGACGGATTGGATTGGGCGCGCCGGGGCCGATCATCCGCCAATAGCCCCAGCGACTTCGGCGAAGCGCTTCGCTACAATGCACGGATGCTCTTTCGGCGATCCGACGGCGCGCTTATCAAGGGTTTGCATCCTGTACGCTTAATGATTCCTCGAATCATGCGCACGCGAAATGAGTCTGCCGTGTACCACGACGGTATCTACGAAGTCGCTGCAGCCGAGGCATGGCTCGCTCGTTTCAATGCAAAGCGCGATCCGGAGGCGCCCAACGCCACGTTCTTTCATCTCTTTCTTTGGGCGTGTGCGCATGCGCTTCATGAACGGCCGGGGCTCAACCGCTTCATCATGAATGGGCGAGTGTACCAACGGAATGCCGTTCAGCTTTCATTCACAGCCAAACGCGGATTTCACGATGATGAGCCAATCGTAACTAGGAAATTTACATTTGAGAAGAACGAGCCGTTCGCAGCGTGTGTGGGGCGGCTGTCGGGCACGGTGACGCGGGCGCGTGCTGGAGAACGTGATCATGCCGACAAAGAGGTCGCCCTCGTAACGCGCCTTCCAGGTTTTGTGCTCGATCTCGCGCTCGCCATTTTGAAATGGCTGGACCGCCATAATTTGCTGCCGAAGGCGATGATTGAACCAGATCCAATGTATGCGAGCCTCTTCGTCGCGAACCTCGGTTCACTTGGGCTCGATCGGGTCACGCATCATATGTACGAGTATGGGACCATCAGCTTGTTCGGAACCGTCGGAAAGATTGGTCCGCGTTGGGTGGCGGCAGACAACGGAGAACTCGTCGTGAAGCGCACCGTAGAAGTGCGATGGTCTTTTGACGATCGGATCAATGATGGCTTCTATTGCGCCGCGTCCCTACGCGCTGTCGCGGATGTGATCGAAAATCCTGAAGGTATGCTTGGAAGTCCCGACTAATACGAGACCCGGCGTGAGACGCTCAACCCAAAACGCGGATCATTGCGGAATAATCGGCGGTTTGGCGTCGTCAGTTACGCATGCGGCGAGATCAAAAAACATGAATTCGAGCGCCGCCTCTTGCTCGGACATCGACGTTAAGCTTCCGTTTCCGACATGCATGTCGGTGCCAACTGCGCGGCCGCACCGCTGATCCGGTGGAACGTTGGTGGGCATGTTGATGGAAACATATGCCGTAGCGCTTCCTGACTTTGGGTAAATCCAACGCTGCGACACGCCTGGTGAGGTCGCACCGATGTCGCCCACGGCAAACGTGTCAATCTGCCCCTTTGGTGTCGTCTTGATCCCGGGCGCCCATACACTCACGGTCTTCAAGTTCCACAACCAGTCGTCCATGGCCTGTCCCTTTGGGAAAGTTGTATCGATGAGATACGGCCCTGTCGCTATACTTCCGCCCCAAAGCGTCCACTTCGCAGCAGCTTGAAGCATCACATCGGCTTTCCCACTCTCGCCATAGAAATTAAGGTGGTAGTGCGAACTAAATACGCGACCGCCCGCGTTCAAGAACGCAGCCACGTTGCCGTACCCATCTCCCTTTGCATCACGGGGATAGGGTGAGCACTCGCATTCGTTTATAAGAATGTCGTATTTGAAAAGCTCTTCCTTGGTCCCGTAAAGCTCGTAGGCATCGGTCGCGCCGACCACGCCGCCATTGTAGCTGCCGCCCTTTCCGGCATAGACGCGGACCATCCCGTTTCCGGTTCGGGTTGTGAACTCAGAGGGATCGATGCCGATCTTTTGTATCAACGTATGAATGGGATCGCATCCGCCGGTGAGCGCGATCAGGGGCATGCTCCCTTCGCTCTTGTTCTTCGGCAGCGCGAGCGTCTTTTGAGTGCCATCCACTATGGGATTTTCGACACACGCCTTCACTTCTGGCAACGTCACTTGCTTACGCCACTTGCCGGCCTGAACGACCAGCGGAATGTTCGTACCAACAGGTACATTTTCAAGAACGAATTGGCCCTTCGCGTCGGTCAGCGTCTTGACGACGGGGCTCCCTGAAACATTTGCACCACCGCAGGAATCGCATTTTGGTCCGTGCGGAATCTCGGCGAGGTCTGCGTTCGGAACGTAAACAACCACGTTGTAGATCGGATTCTTTCCTGCCGGATCCCACACGGTGCCGGTCACCGTGGTCGTGCCGCTTGGACAGCCTACCTGCTTACACTCAAGTCCTACGCAGTGAGGTGCGCCATCTCCCGTCGTAAACTGACCAGCATCGGTGCGAGCCTGGGTTGTCGCGTCACTCGCCGCATCCGCGCCGAAACGAGAACCCATATCCGTCGCGCTACACCCAAGCAAAAGCGTGGCGAAGGTTAGGCATGACCACGAAGATGTATATTGCATATTGTTTGCGCCTTGTTACTGTGCCGCAGCATGCCTCGCAACACGGTCCAATTCAAGCCGTGGGGCTCGCTTCAGCGCGGCCGGGGCGAACGTATGTCGTTCAGGGTACGGCATTCTTCACACAATCGGGCCATGCCGAGTAGTAGCCCTTGAGCCCAGTCAACCGGATCACGTCGAAATCGCCCGGAAAAATCCCGGCGAGCATGTCCTCGTCGAAGTTGAGATCCGGCCACTTGCGCGTCGCCAGTTGGTCGATTTGCACCATGAGGCGAACATCGCCGCCATCCGCGAGAAACATGCCGTACCCTGTAGTGCGGTCGCGATGGCCTGTGCCGCGCCCTTGGGCAAACTCGAAACGGGATAGTCCGCGCGAAGACGCAAGCACACGCCCGTGGGTGGTAAATCTGCAGAGTGCGGGTTGGGCCGCCGTAGTGCGACGCAGGATGGACGTAGTAACCGGAGCGGATGCTCGCGTTCGGAAGTGAGAAGCGAAGCGCGTGTCCGATAGAGTCTGCGATGAATCTCTCTCCGGGACAGCCGGCAAGATTTCGTAGAGCGAATGGGACGACGCCGATTCGACGAGCAGATGGCAATCGCCATCCTTCGTATCGCACGCGTAACCCGTTGCATCTTGAATGGCGCGCGACGGTGGAAGCGGCAACGAGGAAAGAACGTCGCAGTCAAAGTAATAACCCGTCGCTGGACGGAAAGGAATTGGGGGAGTGTTCGCGTCCACCTTTAGGACGATGAGGCTCGTGTCAATTTGGAGCTTGGCCGATCCCGATACCGCGATCCAAAAGGCCAAGAACAAGGAACGCTACTGGCATGCAACAAGCGCCTTCATGGACTGGACAAAAACGTCGCCATTCACCGTGAAGGGCGTCACCCCACACTTCTCGGGTTTGATAGCGCCCATCGAGTTGACGGTAACCACCAAGTCGTAATCGCCCGGCGCAACCACGGCCTTGTCAGATTCGAGAGCACACGGATTGGGATCATTGGCGACCGGCTTTAGGAGAGGCCCGCTGAACGTCGCAGGATCGGTTGTTATCGTGGTGCACATCCCTGCAAGGCGTGTCCCAAACATGGAGCCACGCGGAAAGACTCTGGCCGACATGACTTTTCCGTTCGAACCAGTAATGTTCGAGATCGTCACCGTCACGGTACCTGGCATTGCGGGCCCAGTTTCGATCGGCCCCGAATCGCCAACGTTGGCGTCCATGTCTGTATTGTTGTGCGCATCCGCATCCGCATCCGTTGGTACGGTTATCAGCGGCAACCCTGAGTCCGTCGATACGTCCTTGTCAGCCCCGGAATCGGGGCCGAGTACAATGCCTCCATACGTGGAACACGCCTGGATTACTGCGAGAGTTGTCATGGCGAAAAATGGACGGACCATCGGACGTGGGTCTCCGTGATTAACCAGGAACGTTACAAAGTACGGACGATTTCGCGCCGAGATTAGGGACCGCACCTGGTGGTCTGACGACCTCGGTTGTGGGTAAACCTCGCCGGTTGCGACTTCAGTTGCTTTGACGATAGATTTGCCCGCTGCGTTGATCCTTCCGCACCCCACTTGGAGAACCCATGACTGAGAACCCTCCGTCGACGCTTGGAGCGCAAGCGGCCCGCCAACTCGCCAACACGACGAAAACACCACCGCAATGGGTAGGAGTTACGCCGCGGTGGCTCGTGAGTCTGTTGCCCTGGACGCCGGTAGAAGCGGGCACCTATCGAGTAAACCGCGTGAAAGAGGGCGGCGAATCCGGAATCGGAATTGAATGCAGTCCAAGCGATGGCGACGTACTGCCTTCCGCGTTTGTCGACTACGACGAAGCGCCGCGCGAGTACACGTTAAGCACCGTCACCACCACGATCCAAGTGCAAACGCGGATCTCCGATCTCTATCGAAGCCCCATGGATCAAGTGCGCGAGCAACTTGGCGTGCTCATCGAAATGGTGAAGGAGCGCCAGGAAACCGAACTCATCAACAATGCAAACTACGGCCTTCTCCAGAGCGTGGCGCCTTCAATGCAAGTGTCCACGCGCGCAGGCTCGCCCACGCCGGACGACATGGACGAACTCATCACAAAAGTATGGAAGGAACCCGCATTTTTTCTCGCGCACCCACGAGCCATTGCGGCATTCGGGCGGGAATGCACGCGGCGCGGGGTTCCACCGCCAACCATCACCCTCTTTGGATCGCCCTTCATTACGTGGAGAGGGATCCCGATCGTGCCTTCAGACAAACTCAAGGTAACAAAGCAAGGCAAGACCAACATTTTACTCATGCGCACGGGCGAGAAGAAGCGCGGAGTGATTGGTCTTTTTCAGCCAGGGATTCCGGGCGAAGCGAGCCCAAGTTTGTCCGTACGGTTGATGGGCATCAACCAACGCGGCGCCGCCTCATATCTCTTGTCGCTGTATTGCTCGGCGGCAGTATTGACCGACGACGCGATCGGCGTTCTCGAGAACGTCGAAGTCGGCAACTATCATGACTACAAGTGATCTGGGGTCTACCGTACCTAACGAAGTAGGTAACGGGGATCTCGCGATGGCGAAAGAAATCGAGCACCTCGCGAATACCTACTTCGCCGGAGCCCCAGGCCCTGCGATAAATGAAACATCGCATGTGACAAATACAGGCGAACACATCCCAACCCCTCTGTCGCCGCCCCGTCCGTTTGGGCCAAACGCGATGAACGTGGGTGCAGGCGGATTTTCGCCCGCTACAACCCTTCCGCCCATCCCCGGCCCGATGCATCGGCCGCCACTTGCAGCAACCCCTCTTCCAAAAGAGAGCGATCTTCGCGCGATCCCAACGCTGCTTTCGGAGAATTTCGGCTTGCCGTCAACCATTGCGATCGCCAGCCAAACACCGAACAGCGGTGAGAGCCCGTACTTCATGGACCTCGCAGGTCTGCCGCCTGCGTCCGTGAACGCTCCAGGGACCGGGGCTCTTTCCAACACTCCCGTCTTTGAAGTTCCAACGCACGCGGGCGATGTTTTTTTTGTTCCAATCCTTCCTGTTTCGTCCGAAGGAGCACCGAACGTCGCCAGCGCTCCGCCTCCTCGAACACCTGCCCTCTCTCGAGAAAGCGAACATCGAACCGAAATCGTCGGCGACGTTGGATCGCGACGCGAGATGTTCGACCCTCATGCCGTCAAGCGCGACTTCCCCATCTTGCGCGAGCGCGTTCACGGAAAGCCGCTTATATGGCTCGACAACGCCGCCACCACGCAAAAGCCAAAAAGCGTGATCGAACGGCTCGCGTACTATTACGAGCACGAAAACTCGAACATCCATCGAGCCGCGCACACGCTTGCTGCACGCGCTACGGATGCCTATGAGGCCGCGCGCAACAAGGTGCAACGGTTTCTCGGG
>JAHFDX010000071.1:0-3264 GCA_023248785.1 Myxococcales bacterium | reverse complement strand
CCATCTTCTTCAGAGATCATTTTTGTCCGAGGAGCCACCGAGGGCATCAACCTCATCGCACAAAGTTGGGGCCCGCGCTTTGTCGGTCCTGGCGACGAAATCGTCATTACCTGGCTCGAGCACCACGCCAACATCGTTCCTTGGCAACAGCTCTGCAGCGAGAAGGGCGCGCGTCTACGCGTGGCCCCTGTCGATGATCGCGGTCAGGTACTCCTCGAAGAATTCGAACGCCTCATGGGCGCTCGAACACGCATGGTGTCCTTTGCGCACGTTTCAAACGCACTCGGCACCGTCGTGCCCGCGCGCGAGATCGTCGAAATCGCGCATCGCTACGGCGCCCGTGTTCACATCGATGGCGCGCAAGCGGTATCGCACATGCCCGTCGATGTGCAGCAACTCGACTGCGACTTTTACACGTTCTCCGGTCATAAGGTTTTCGGACCCACGGGCATCGGCGCCGTGTTTGGAAAAGCGGATGTGCTCGAGAGCATGCCGCCATGGCAGGGCGGCGGGAACATGATTGCCGATGTTACATTCGAGCGAACAACCTACCAGTCTCCGCCCGCACGATATGAAGCGGGCACCGGCAACATCGCGGATGCTGTTGGCCTTGGCGCAGCCCTCGACTACGTAAGCGCGCTCGGCATCGAGAGCATCCAGCATTACGAGCACGACCTTCTCGTGTACGCCCAAGAGCGACTCCTTCGCGTTCCTGGCCTTCAGATGATCGGCACCGCACGCGAGAAGGCCGGCGTGCTCTCGTTCGTCATCGATGGCATTCGCACAGAAGACATTGGCGCCGCGCTCGATCAGGAAGGAATCGCCGTACGCTCTGGGCATCACTGCGCGCAGCCCATTCTTCGGCGTTTTGGGTTGGAGAGCACCGTGCGCGCGTCGCTCGCGCCGTACAACACTCGTGACGACATCGACGCGCTCGTTGCCACCTTGCTCCGCATTCAGGCCGGACGGCTGTCGTAGGCGCCCGCTTCTTGCAAAAGAGGGGTGTCTGTTATTACGGAGGGCGTTGGCAGCCGTCTCCTCGATAACCGTTGACGGTCGGTGGGAGCCCCGCTGCCCCCCGACGCGGCCAGGCTGAGGCATTGTGGCAGCGGCGTGGTGAGGAGGAGGGCGCAAGCGAGCGTGGCTCTGATGCGCGGTGACGGCGAACGTGACTGTGTTCATGATTCATGCTCGGCGACACTCCAGACCGGTCATCCCGTGACCACCAACGCACTTGTCGCCTCACGCGTCTCGACTCGCGGGTGCAGGGCGTCCGGGCCAGCGGTCCCGGCCCCACCGACCGTAACCGGTGACGTTGCTCGCACCACTGCCAATGCGCACGTCGCTGTCGACGCCAGGAGCCACGCCACCGCTTCTGAATCCACCGACGAAGTTCGAATCGACAGAAACGGGAAACCGCGCCGGAATGTCTCCGACGTCCTGCGCCCCTCAGATGTCATTCCACGAGAACAAACCCCGCGTGAAAAAGTGGTACGAACAATGCGCGCTATTGATGTCTCGCACAGTTACGTTTAAGGCGACCCCCGTGAACAAGTGACTATTTTTGACTCATCTGAAGGTCAATGAGGTCCGGCACTTTGGCCCATATTGCTTTGCCGGTGTCCACATACCTTGTCTTGATCTCTTGAAGGAGCGTCTGCATCACTTGCGAGTTCGGTGTTTGGCCAAAGCTCGCGACAAGGACGTGCGAGTTCACCTTTCCTGGCTTGCGCGCAGCGACCGCCATTTCGATTTGTGCAAGCGTTGCAGTGGCATCGTCGTTCGCATAACCGCATTGCGTTGGAGAGACTGCACCGCTAGCAACCTCAGCCGAACACGGAACGGGATTCGCGGTCGGAAGGATCAACGTTCCGCTTACAGCAGGCGTGGTCCAGTTCGAACCGGATTCCGCGTACCAGCTCGAGACGCTGTCCTTAATCTCGTATGGGTACGCCGTGTGACAATGCTGCGGTCCGTCGCAGTTGGCTGCGGCACCGGGATCAGGAAGTGATTTAAGGCAATACTCGATGACCCCGGTGACCGCTTCGAACTTGGCAGTCTGCACCGCCCTGACCCAATCGACCGACGAGCAAATGTTCGACACGTGCCGTACCGTAACGCCGAGCGCGTCGATGTTCGCGCGTTGCTTCAGCAATTCGGCTTCCATTTTTTCGGTCGAGTAGTTTTTGTCGGTAGGCACGTAGCCGGCGCCGTTGGCGTGCAAACCGATCGCGTCGCCGCCCGTCTCGAGCTCCTTCAAGATATTCACACCGTACGTCTTGCTCTTTTCGACGATCTCGGCGGCCTCCCACGTCGCAATCGCGCCGTTCTTGTGAAATAGCTCAGCGGTTGATCGAATATTGTCGACGTATCGAGTGAACGACGTCTCGTCAGCCACCAGTTGTTCCGCTTCGAGGTGGAATGTGAACGCCAGGTAAAGCGGCTGCATTTCTGTTGTGACCCTCGTGTCATTGGCGACATCAGCGCTAACGATGCCGCCATCGGACGACACGCTACTTCCGCCGATCACTGGGGAAGAGCACGCAACACAAGCGAACGCGACGAGCGTCGCGAGTCTAAAGGCAGGCATTCGAAGACGTCTTCCGGATTTCTGTCCCACTATGCATTCCTTACAGATTGAGTGCAGTGTTGAGCATGCGAGCGTTCAAGGGCGCCATCTCGGGATGCGCGAGGACGTATGCCAGCACGCCCTCATAGCGCTCCCATTGAATTCGTTTTTCGTTTTCCGACTTGAGCCCGATGTCGCCAATCGCCGTGAGATCAAACGGCGGAAGCCGAGGCTTTTTCTTCTCTCCGCCGTCAGCATAGAAAACGTTGATCCACGGAGTGAGGCGCGAATGAAAATTGTCATCGTGCCATTTCAAGTTCATGAACGCCGGCCGCCTTGCCGGCAGCGTCGCAACGGCGGGATCCATAATTTCTGTATTCACCGCAACGTCGCCCGGATTTTCGTAGACCTTAACCTCCACGTGTTCGGGACGCAGTTGAAGGCCATACGTGCTCTGCCCAAGTTCAGTCGTTTTGTTGTGAACCAGGGTGAAGACCGCGCCCTTTTCTTTGTAGATCGAAGCCATGGCGCTCTCGTTACGCTGATTGCCAGTTTCGGTCACGACGACGAATGGCGCATACCCCATGACATCTTTCAGGTGCTGATATCCACCTGGCGCGCTCGTTGCTCGTCCGCTTGCGAGATCCAATTTGTGCTCTTCGTAATTGAGAATGATGCTCTTGAGCTCCGTATCC
>JAHFDX010000070.1 GCA_023248785.1 Myxococcales bacterium | reverse complement strand
CACACCGCAAGCAGCCGATCGGTCGCAAACGAGCCCCGTGTGTACTTCATTTGAAGGCCGCGTCGTGCAAGGCCCAGCGTGTAATCCGCGCTGCCCGCCACCGAGAAATTTCCCTGGCGAGGATCAAACGGACCCTCAATCACGCGTAGCGAGTACACGAGTTCAGGAATGATGAAGTGCAAGTCCGCGTAACCGTTCGCGTGTGGATTTCCGACTTGATTGATCGGCACACCGCCCACCGAGAACTCGATATCTTGCCCTTCGCGCGCGTCGAATCCGCGCAAGAAAACTTGCTCGGCGTGCCCATCGCCACCTTCATTCGTGAGCAAGATCCCCGGCGCGAGTTTCAGCATGTCCGTCGCATTGTGCCGGGGCACGTCGCCCAGCGGTCCGACGCGGATCTCGTAGTCTGAGGCTCCCCGATGCGCGGATGCCGAGCGACGAATACCCGCCACCTCGACGGTTTGCTCATGGTCGTGCCCATCGTCGCCGGCTGGTTTGCGAGGTGCGGGCGGAAGTTCTTCTTTTCCAGGAACCACGCGACCTTTGATCACAGGAAGCGATTTCGCTTCATGCACAACGGGAACGATCACGCGCACTTTGGTCGCGACCGCTTGATCGCCACGTCGCGCGGGGGTGAACGTCCATGTACGAAGAGCGGTGAGCGCTGCTTGCTCATCTTCGCGCGAAGCTGCTCGGACGAGTTGGGTGTCGCCGACGCTTCCGTGATCGTTCACCACCACGATGAACTCAACTTCGCGCGTTGGGCCCGGTTCTCCAACCACACGCCCGGCCGGTGCCGACACGACCTTGGGAGGCTCGACGAGCGGCGGCCCCGGTTCGTCTTGCGCGTGCGCAAGGCTCGAGGCCAAACACAACGCCAGAATGGATCCCAAAAAAACGCGCGCCATACGCTCCAAGCAGTTATCGCAACTCAGTTGCGTTTGCAACAGGGCCTCTCCGATTCATGGGACAAGCCTAGAATGTGCCGGAAATACCGAGGGAATGTGCTGTTACGACCGGCGCCCAGCGTACCTTGGCGGGTGGCTTGGACGAAGTTTCAGAACCGGAAGGCGCTGTTGCGATAAAGATGACGCCCGTGATAACGAGCGCTCCGCCGACGCCCAGAGTGATACCAGAGATGGTTCCCATCGTCTTGTAGGTGGTGTTGGCGCTGTTGTATTGCGCGACCTTGCCCGACTTCGCGTCGTCTTGCGAGAACGTGCACAGTTTCTTGGTGGGGTCGTTTGGATCGGGTCCGAGGGTACACAAGCTCTCGGCGGTAGATTTATTACCGAGCGCGATTCCGCCAAAGATGCCGCCGGCGATAAGCGAAGCGCCACCCAAGCCAACGCCAAGCCAGCCAAGAGTGCGTTGTGACGAGGTGGTTGTCGGCGGTGGTGGCGATGGTGGCGGTGGTGGCTTGCACTTCGGGTCCTGGGGATTCTCCTTACACGGGTCAGCTTGGCACATAGGAAGGTCAGGGTTGGCCTTGCACCTTGCCGCCACGCATGCGGGAAGGTCGGGTTTCAGCTTGCACGGATCCTCTTTTTCGAGGAGCACATCGACCACTTTCGACTTGCCCGGTTGAAGATCGACGTTTGTCTGCGCGTCCTTGTATCCCTCAGCCTTGACCGTGATCACGTGTTTGCCGGGGTCTGCGTCGAAGAGAACGTCTGCAAAGGCCTCCGCCTCGTCGAGTCGAACTGTGACGTTTGATACATGAGGTTTCACGACGACCGAAAGCTTCGCCACTTGGTCTCGAATGCTCTCAAGTTCCTTCACAGCTTCCGCGTGCGCATCCCGAACGCGTTGGTGCGCGTCCGAGGGAACCTGGCGATTCGCGGCGCGACTGTAGGCATCGATGGCACGAATGATCTTGCCACTGCCCTTGCACGCTCGCGCAAGGTAAACGAGAAGCAGGACGGGCTTTGTGGTCTCCGGATAAATTTTTTCGGCCTTCGTGCAGGCTTCGAGCGCTGGGGGGTAGTCCTCCTTCTCAAGAGCTTCTCTGCATTGCTTCAGAAGGGCTTCCGAAGCGGATTTATCAAGGGAGTGCGGCTGCCCGTGCGCAATCGCAGGCATGAGCATCAACAGCATGGCAGTGGCAGCCAAACGCGACCAAGTGCGAGCTTCGCTCATCTGAGTGGGTCTCCGATGGAGGGGCGCGTCGTGCACGTCAAGCTGCGGCGCGAACAACAAATCCGGTAGCCCTCTTGATCCATCTTTTCACAGTCGCGGGAGGTTGGGCAAACGGTGAACGATCTTGGGAAATGTTGTCGCACTTGCGCCTCTCCTTAAAGAAGTTGCGTGCGCCAGGAGCTCCGAATACACATTCGGCTCCACTTTTTGCGAAGGTGGCGGAATTGGCAGACGCGCCAGATTCAGGTTCTGGTGGTGGAAACACTGTAGGGGTTCAAGTCCCCTCCTTCGCACACGTTGCTACTCATCGGAGCTTCGTGCGTAGGCTCTCGCATGCCTTGCCGATGCGATCAAAGTTCGGTGGTGGTATCGGGCTGCGTTTGAAGTCTTTGTCTCTGGGGCCGAGATCCCATCGCTCGTCACCCAACGTACGCAAGCTGGCAAAGCCCCAGTGCGCGATGACCGCAGTATTCGTCGCAAACGCGCCCGAACTGCTGTGGACGTATTCGATCTCGGGTGTCCGCCCGGCAGAGTTGATCCAAAACCCTGGTAACTTCCCACTCCGATCTTTCTCATACGGGGGCGCAAATCGCTGGAAGATCGGGGCGTCGTTGAGATCTTGAAGCTCCCCTGGCGCATAGCCCATCGAATTCGCGAAAGCGTGGTCGAATGACCAAGGAATGGTCTTGTCGCCACTCCGCACGAACCACCAGGTCTGATGAAAAAGCCCGGCTTCAGTTACAATAAGGTTGCGATCCAAACCGATGAGGCGGGCAAGACGATCGCCATTGCGCACGTTCACTTCCGAGTGAATGGCCCAAGGGTCGACAATGAGCCGCTCGCTCAGCGGTCCCAGGCTCGCGGGAAATCGCCCTGCGTATTCGGAGAGCATGGCGCGAAGGCCATAGATGGCTTCGTTGTACTCATTGTGGGCCGCATCGATGGAGCCCCCTGAAATGAGAACGGTGTGCGCAACACCTCGTAGAAGAAGAAGGAATGCATGCCTCAAGCGCGAGCGAAAATTCGGGTCGACCCAATGCCTATCGTCAGGCTTGCGTTGGGGCCAGGCTGTGTGGTGTCCCGCTCCTTCCGACGATCCGGGCACCACAACGAGCGGGTACTCCATTCGGGGATTGGTCCGCAAGAACGTCAACAAACGTTCGATCGCTCGCGCGTTGTCAACGTCGCAATGACTCACGTTGAGCGCGTAGATACTGGAATCTCGCAGATAGATCTCCGGACCGTGCCAAGCAGCCGGCCTAGACGGACGCTTCTTGGAAGAGATGATGTGATTGGACACGTTGGCCGCAAGGCCACTTGGAGCGACATCTGCGCTTGCTACGTTTGCGACCAGCGAAAGGAGAAGGACACGCATGCCGAACTCGAACGTTCGTATTCCCACCGCTTAACGGTGAACGTGGAGTGCGCATGACGCAAGCGCAAACCTGGCCATGTGTGGTCAGTGGAGAATTGAGGCACGCACAAGGGTTTACGGGACGTCGATAGACTCCCACCTCAACCCGTCGCCAACCTCTTCGGAAATCTTCTTTGCCATCATGGGCCGCAGGATGGGTGCGATATAGAGTCCTGCGCCTTTCCCAACCTTCGTGTGAGAAAAAAATGCGACGAGCCGCCCGTCTGGACTGCATGCGGGATATCGGTTCGCGCCCGTGCGCTGGGTTAGACGCTTTATGCGCTTGGTCGCGGGATCGATGGCAATCACGTCCGAACCTGCCCCGATTCCAACCGTCATTAGAACGAACAATCCTTCAGGTGTGTCACAAAAGGTAGGGCTTGATGCGTTGAACCCCGGTGGTGAAATCGGTTTTCCATCGACGTAAATTCGTTGAACATCTTTACCGGCCGCCCACGCCACTTGTCCCTGAGGTCCGATCGCCGGGAAGTTGGCGTAGGGTTCTTTCGACACGCGGTTGAGGTTTTGTCCTGTGGGATCGCTCACCCAGATGGCGCCGTCGCCATCGTTCCAGGTTGAGATCGCAAACCGTTTTCGATCGTCCGAAAAAACGATACTTGTGACCGAGGCCCAGTCTTTGATGAGCATCGGGAAATGGGATGCGTTTGAGCCCTGTGCAATGCGGAAGCGATGAAAGTTCTCGCTGATCACATAGAAGAGCTCGTTGCCCGGCCCAAACGTTGGCGTCATCACCGTGTGCGCATTCGGTCCTACGCTGTGCAGATTGAATCCATCCGCGTCGCTTACGAAGATCTGTGTCCATCTTCCAACGCGCGCTGTAAATGCGATCTGGCTTGCAAACCCGCCCGGCCGCCCTGTCAGTCCGCCGAGCAATGCATCCACAAGGCGATGCATATTCAGACGAACTTCGCGCTCGCTGCTTGCAATGCGATTCGTATAGGCGGGTTTCACCGGCGCTGTGGGATGTGGTTCCTCTTCGACTTTTCCCTTCGTTGTTTTCGGTTTCACCGGCGCAACAAAAGCCTCCGCAATCAATTCGTAACGATCGTTGCCAGATTTGTCGGCGAACACGCGAACGAGGTACTCGACTTTGGTCTTGTCCCACGCGTCCCATTCAATCGCGGAATCGCGCATGTGCGGTCCGCCTGGAATTTTCGCGCTCTCGAGCACGTCGAACTGTCCTGAGAGTTCAAGGTCGCGCCTCGTCACGCTTTGAAGCGTGCTGTCGGTATTTGACTCGGTGATGATTGGAATAACCGCGAGTTTTGGCAACGGAGGTAAGAACTGCCCCCCCGCAGAGCCGTCGACCACCACGGTGCCGAGGACGCTCTCGTCGGATGGTTCCTGCGCACGCGCACCGGCCGCAAGGAGTGCGAGCGAAACAGCGATGAGACGGGATCGAGCTACTCGCATGCCGCTTGAACCGTACATTGAAATACGACGGTGAATGGCGTCGAGAGAACCTCGGGATAGGGTGGGTTCGGAAGCAATGCTCCACTTGATTGTACACTCGAGAGGGTGCGCTGCACCTCAGCGTCGAACGTGGGGTTCCCGCTGGGGCTGACCGAAAACGATGAGACTCTACGGTCTTGCGACACGCTCACCGATGCGCTTGCCCGCAACGGTTTGAGCTCATCGAAGGGAAGCTTGCCTCGGATGTTGAAACGCGCGAGGAAAAAGCCCGCGACTTGGCCTCGGTACATGTTGATGGCGCGCGCTTTAAGCGGATCGGTTTCGGTTCCATGCTTCGATCCGGAAGGGTCGCCCTGTTCGCTCGATGCGGGTGCCGCGCTCGCGTCGAGGGTCGCAATGACACCGGGCGTACTTGCGTCGCTTTGCTCGGCGGGCGCGGCTGCGTCGCTTACGCCTGCGTCCGTGATCGCATCCGCGGTTTGTTTCGCCTGCGTCGAAGGAAGTGGTTCGTCACGATTATCTCGCGTTTTCGCGATCAATGGGTTTGGATTTCCAAGCGATGGTCTCGGTGATCCGAGCTTCAACACTCTTCCGTCGGGCAAGACCGGTACGATGGGCACTGCAATGGGCCGTGAGTGCTCGTCTGAAATGTCTGCGCGCGCGGTGGGCGGAGTGGGACTCGCAAGCGCCAGCGCAAAGAGGAGTTGCGCAAGCACCGCCGTACCGAGGCCGATGGCAATTTCATCGGGTCGGTAGGTTGCGCGCTCCATCACCGCGGTTTCTCCGCTTGAGGATCGACCAGTAAGTTAAGCGAACTCACCCCCGCCACGCGCGCCGCGGCCACCGTCCGCGCCACGACGCCATACCGGACGTCTTTGTCTGCGCGAATGTAGAGCTCGTGCTCCTTTTGCACGCGCGGGTTTGTCTGAAGAACCTCTTCTAAAGTGAACGTAACGTCTGTTTCGCCGAACAGGATTTTCTCGTCCTTGGTCACAGTAATGACCAACTTTGCGTCCTTTACCGGCGTGTTCGTGGCTTGCACTTCTGGAAGGTCGACACGCAAGCCGGTGGCAAGAAGCGGGGCCGCAACCATGAACACAATGAGGAGCACGAGCATGACGTCGACCATCGGGGTGACGTTAATGTCACGAATGGCGCCGCCTTCGTGTCCCCGCGATCCGCTTGAAAGCCCCACTACCGCCCGCCCATGTCCGTCAAAACGGCAACCCACTCGCCCGCGCTCGCTTCGAGCTCAGAGAGCGTGTCGGAAATCGATCGGTCGATGGAGTTGTAAAAAACGAGAGCGGGGATCGCAGCCGCCAACCCAATGGCCGTCGTTATGAGCGCTTCTCCGATGGCGGGCGCTACAACGGGTAGGGACGCACTCTTCGCTGCGCCAATGCGAACGAACGCATCCATGATTCCGTACACCGTTCCAAACAAACCGATGAACGGCGACGCCGAAGCGATCGAAGCGAGCACGTTCATGTGTGCCCGAGCGCGTTGTTTTTCGACCACAATGGCGCGGTCGGCCGCTGCCCTTAGACGCTCCACGTTTGCCGACGTCCGATCGAACAGTTCGCCGAGCACGCGTGCACCCGCCGATGTGGGACCGGTGGTTGCGACAAGCTCATAGAGTTCGTTGGCAGACTGAGCCCTGCGTGCTTGTCGTTCGAAGGCTCGTGCAGCTGTGCCGAGCCTTCGAATTTGCATGAATTTCAGCGCCGCAACGATCCATACGAGCGTGGACGCGATGAGAAGCAAGAAGACCGTCACGCGAACCGGCCACGATGCGTGAACAAGCAGCGTGATGAGATCAAGCTTGATCGTGACCGGCTCGTCGCCTGCACCAGAGCTTGCAGAAGCAGCAAGCAAAAATGTACCTAGCATTGTTGTATTTTCGCCCGTCCGCCCATTGTGACGGAGCACAGGTTACGGATCCGGATAATTACTGGCTCAACATCACGTCGACCCGACGGTCTTTTGAGTACCCTGATTCGTCGGTTCCCTTTGCGTCCATGGCCCCACGCGACGTGGTCTCCGTCTTCTCCTTGGCCATGCCCTTGGTGCGCAAGTACCCCGAGACCGCATCGGCGCGCTTGTGTCCGAGGACCATGTTGTATTCAGCCGAACCGCGTGGGTCGGCGTGGCCCACAACACGCAGCCCTTTCCCCTTCAAAGGGCCGCTGATGAAGCATGTTGCCACCTTATCGAGGGGGTTCGTGTCGGTCGGTCGCACGCTGGCAGAGTTGTACGCGAAGAAAGCCTCGGGTTCGGGGATCCCGCAGGCTGCAAGGATGCTCTTGTCGATGTGGACGTCGCTGACGTTTTCGGCTTCCTTGACGGCGTCGGGCGCCTTTGGTTGCTCGGCCGTGGGCTCTGCGGGTTTTTCCACCTCGGTCGGCGCCTTCGGTTTGGGCGGCGGATCACCCCCGCACGCCGCCGTCATTGCCAAGCTAGGTACTAGAACGGCCATTAGAACGGCACCTAAACGCATGAGAGCCTCCTTCGATTTCATCGGAATATAGTTGTCGCCGATCGAGCGCGTGTCTGACAAGCCCTTGTTCTAACGCAGCAGCGAACAGTCGCTTACACAAGTGATGTAACTATTACCGATGATCCGTTTTTTGCGGCGCAAAACGCAACGCGAATACGATACGCGTGCGTGCGGCCGTCGTGTTTGCATCGTCGCCTAACGGAAGAGATCCTCCGAAGCCGAGCGACAGCGAGAAGTTCTTGCGCCGAAACGGGGCGGATCGAAGGCTCAACGTCCATTCCGTAGGAATGAAGGAGCGTTCGTTTTGCGAGACAAGCGACGGCAGGGTTCGCGCCTCAAGAAGAACAGACAACTGGTCGTGGGAAAGAGCGTCGATACCCCCGCCAGCCGCGATAAAGAGCTGTGAGCCGTAGTTGAGGCCAAGAAAGGGGGTTGTTCCACGAAAACGGGCCCCCAGCTGTGCACCTAGAAAAAAGGAACTACGACGCCAGTCTGCCACGACGGAAGGTGCAAATACGGCGGTGCGTTCGGCGCCAAATTGGGTGCGATCGCCCGAACCCGTATCCGCTTCGAAGCGCAATGTGAGACCGAAAATAGTGGGGTTTTCATCAAGCGCAGGTTCTTGCATAACCACGAGCGTGTAACCAAAGCCGAAACGAAGATCTCCCATGGCGGTTGTGCGAAGCGAATTGCTTCCGGTAATCGCTTCGAGCCCGCTTCCGCTTTGATATAATGTAACTGGTATGGTTCCATAAAGCTCGAGATGATCGGTAACGCCGAGGGCAACGCCGAAGCTTGCATTGACCTGGTGGTCGACTATGGGCGAGGTGCTGCCAGCCGGCCATGGTGACGGTGTCCACAAAAACAGAGGACGGCGTTGGTAATCGAAGGTGAGCCCAAAGCCGAGCTCACCTTTTGCAATGGTTCGACTCGAAGAAAAGCCGATGAATCGCGCGGCACCAGTGGGGGCCCAAAAGGAGTCCGAGGGTACGCATGTGTTGACCGACGACGCCGTGCAAGGCGTGGAGCCGAACGCAATCGCGGGGGAAAAGAGCAGGCCTGCAATCCATTGGGCGAGGCACGCGGCTCGCTTCATGCGACGCGACGATAACATGCGGGCCCCCATCCGTCCGAGGTATGTTGGCTTCGATGATTGGCGCTGTTTCGGCCTTTCCTTTGGTTCTTGGGAGCGCGTCGCCTCGAAGGCGAGAGTTGCTCGCGCAACTGGGAGTGAAATTCGAGGTTGTCGCGGGCGATGCCGACGAATCAATTCGCCTTGGCGAGCCTGTAGGGAGCTACCTCGAGCGTGTCGTGGAAGCGAAGCTCGCGAACGTGCGCGATAGAGTCGCCACACGATGGCCGAGGGCCCTTGTTCTCGTGGCGGATACTTGCGTCGTTTGTGGTCCAAACGTTGAGGACTTGTTGGCAAAGCCAACCGATCGATTGGACGCGTGTCGAATGCTCGAGCTGCTGGCAGGACGAACGCACGAAGTGTGGACCCGATTTACGCTCGGTGCAGCGGATGGTCGAATATGGGCGACTGAATTAGTTGCGTCCGCAGTTACATTTCGAGCGCTCTCGGCAGAAGAGATCGATGCGTACGTCGCAACCGACGAAGGTAGCGACAAGGCGGGCGCATACGCCATCCAGGGGAGGGCGGGGGCTTTCGTGTCGCGGATTGAGGGGTCGTACAGCGGGATCGTTGGATTACCCCTTTGCGAAGTATCCGTGGCCCTTGCGCTTGCGGGACTATCGACGCAGACTCCCGGGGTCGACGCTGTCTAAGCGATCGCTGGCGTCTCATATAGCGAGAAGCGGGAGGAAAGTCCGAGCTCCAAAGAGCACGGTGCCGGGTAACGCCCGGTGGCGGAAACGTCGAGGAAAGTGCAACAGAAAACAAACCGCCGGGCTCGTCGCAAGTCGCGCACGGTAAGGGTGAAAAGGCGGGGTAAGAGCCCACCGCGGCCTTGGTAACAAGGACGGCATGGCAAACCCCACCGGGAGCAAGGCCGCATAGGCAAGCGTTCGAATGCATAAGCATTCGTAAAGGGTCGCTCGCCCAAGCTTGTGGGTTGGCTGCTCGAGGTGTCCGGTAACGGCCACCCTAGAGGAATGATCGCTGCCAGACCAAGGATGACCGCGGTCTGGAACAGAACTCGGCTTACGGACAACGTCGACCACTGCGCCTGCCCTTCTGGGTGGGCGCAGTGCTTTTGTGTGCCCACATCGTCACCTTTTGCCCTCCGGAGGTCTTCGTGCTTGGTTAGGGTGGCTGGCCCGTCCAACGAGCTAGCGTCGCATGGGTTCGGATTCATTGACTCGCCGTGGAGTGCTTTTGGGCTTGCTTGGTGCGTGGTTCGCACCGGCACCCTTCGCTCGTGCCGAGGGGAAGTCCGAAGTGACGGACGTAAAACGCGACGTCCGGGGCACGACCCTCGTGATGGATCTTGAGACCGCGCCGTTTCCGGATGGCAAGGGCGGAGGCTTTCGCGACTCAACCGTCTTTGTGTTCATTCCCAGTTACTTTCGAGACCACGGAACGGTGGATGTTCTTGTCCACTTTCACGGACACAACACTACGGCCGAGGAAGCACTCGAGAAGCACCAGTTGCGTGAGCAAGTCATCCAGAGCGGATCGAACATCATTCTCGTGGTGCCCCAGGGGCCCGTGCACGCCGAGAGCTCGGAGTGCGGAAAACTCGCGGTCGAGGGCGGGCTTTTGCGGATGCTGAACGACATTCGAAAGACCGCCCAACGTGCGCGAACGAAACTAAAGAAGAACGCGCTCAGTACCAAGTCGAAGTGGGGCAGCATCCTATTGTCGGCGCATTCGGGTGGCTATCACGGTGCTGCGATGTGTGCGAAGCACGGTGGCGTGGGCGTGAATCAAATTTTCTTGTTCGACGCGCTCTACAATGACAGCGAGATTTTTCGCGAATGGGCCATAGCGACCAAGGGCAAAAAGAAGCGTCATCGTATTGTGAGTTTTCACACCGATGGCACGACGGGTTGGCAATCGAAAAAACTAGGACGTGAACTCGAAGAGGCGGGTCTCACGGTATCCGAGGAGGACCCCGAAGGAGCTCTCTCCCGTTACGAATTTGCGACGAGCGATATGGTGATCGTCCACACGGCTCTCCCGCACAGCGCATGCACGCACGAAAAAGGAGAGCTCCGCGA
>JAHFDX010000669.1 GCA_023248785.1 Myxococcales bacterium | reverse complement strand
CTCGCGATCGACGTGAGCTTCATGTTCGGGAGGGTCGTGCAGTTCGTCGACCCATCGCCTGGGTTTCCGTCGGTGCTTGTTCCGTCCGAGCTATCACTGGCATCGAGCTTCGCATCGGGTTGGGCGTCGGCAGCGTCTTGCTTTACGTCGATCGGAGCATCGGTGGGGGGCAATGTGTCGTTGGAGCCGTCGGTGGGATCGATCGTCGCGTCGCCATCGCGTACTTGGTCAACGTCGCGCCCGACGTCGGCTGTGCTGCTGTCCACTGTGCTCGCGTCGACCGTGCCGGCATCGACTATGCTGGCGTCGGGATTGGCAGGCGGGTCGGAGCTGCATGCTGACAGTGCAAGGCAAGCGAGCAACACCGGAGCGCTACCCACTGCGACCAAGCGCGTGAAGCGGGATCGGCTAGTCACCATGCTCCAAGATCTGCCACGGTGGGCTCGCCGAGGCTAGGGTGAGGCAGGAATTGGAATTGCCAAACAAGATTCCGATGGAAAATGGCGATTGCGTGCTACGGTGCAAAACCGTGTTTTTGACACGATTCGTCATCGGTCATCAATTCGTTTCCGAGGCATCATGAACGACAACCCCAGCAACCCCAGCGACTATGAGATCGAGGAAGACGACATTGTCTTTCTCGAAGACGAATCCGGAAACCAAGTTGAATTTGTGATTGTGGAGGCCCTCGAATACGAGGAGCGCGAGTTTATCGTGTGCGTGCCGCGCACCGAGTTCAATGCGGATTCGGAAGAGTACACCGCCGTTGTGTGCGAACTTGTCACCTCGGAAGAGGGCGAAGAGACGCTTCAGGTTGTCGAAGACGAGAAGCTCGCCAGCACGATCATTTCAGAAGCCGAGCGCCTAGCGGAAGAAGACGGCGAGAGCGGCGCGCCTAACTAGAAGCCTGGTGTTTTTCGTGGATCCCGGCGCGCTTCCGTCGTCGGGCTCGCTCAAAGTACCGTAGTACGTATCGCTCGCCCTCCTAGGCGTCGCTTGGTTTCGACGAAAACCATCCAGGCTTCTTTCGAGGGACACCGCTAACTTATGACCTGTCGAGTCATCTGGACATGTTTGGCGTGGTTAAGGTCGGCTATCGTTAGGGCCATGCGTTGGAACTACGCGGTCGTTGTCGTCGGGCTTGTTGCGTTGTCGTGCTCCTCGGAGGTGACCAACAGCGATGGGGGGCCGATTCTCGACGGGAGCATTCCGACCGACGTCGGTGGGAGTGTCGACGGTGGGAGCGACGGTGGCGTTACGGATGCGCCCGACAATGAAGACGCGACGGCGGGTTGCGGAGCCGATCTGCTTCCGGCCGAGCTTCGATGCACCGGTCTCTACGCGAGCTGGACCAAGCGCACCCTCGCGGTGGAAAATCTCGCGTACAAGCCGGGGTATGAGCTGTGGAGCGATGGCGCCGAGAAGCAGCGGTACATTCGACTTCCGGTCGGAAAGACCATCGACGTGTCCCAAATGGACGACTGGGTTTTTCCTATCGGCACCCAGGTGTGGAAGGAGTTTTATGTAACTGTGAGTAGTACGAAAAAGCTTCTCGAGACCCGCTACATGGTGAAGGGGCCCGACGAGTTGTGGTCGCGCGTGTCGTATGTGTGGTCGCAAGACGGTTCGAAGGCCGCAGTAACTCCCGAGGGTGTTGAGGACGTGGCCGGCACCGATCAATACGAGGTGCCTACGCAAACGAAGTGTGGTCGATGCCATGGGGGTCGTGTCGATAACCTGCTCGGCGTCGAAGCGATTGCGCTCGCTGCGCCGAGTGCTTCGGGCCTCACGTACGCAACCCTTCAATCGAAGGGATTGCTCTCGTCGAACAACGATGCGCACAAAACGGCGGCGTCCGCCTTGAAGGTGCCTGGCACGGACGTGGAGCAAGCCGCACTCGGATATTTACACATGAATTGTGGTGTCTCCTGCCACAACCCGATCACGCCGGGAGCAAAATTTGGCATGCGTTTGCAATCGAGCAAACTTGCAACGGTGATGGGAACCGAAGTTGCGTCGGAGATGATCAACAAGCAGTCGAGTTACATCCCGCCGGACGGAACCGGAAAATACTACCGCATGCGCCCGCTCGATTCCTCACGCAGCACGGCCTACACGCGCATGGGACTGCGCGACATCACCGCGGGCAACGGTCAACAAATGCCGAACCTCGGATCGCACGTGGTCGATGCGTCAGGGCGCGCTGCAGTGAAGGCGTGGATCGGTGCGATGACGACGCAGGCGGGTTATCCGGCTCCAGCGGCTCCGTGAGTTAGCCCGCGAAGATCGCGGACGTGGCTACGTTCGTATGGCCGAGCATGCTGCCGTTGTCGCTCCCGTACTCTTTTACGGCGGATGGATCGGGCGCCACTGCTTTGAGGCATGCAAGGCCCACGTTCGAAAGGACCTCGCTTGTCGAGGTGCGATAGTGGCCCACGCCCGATTTCAAGCGCCCACCCGCGCGGCCGGCGACGATGATGGGGTAGTCGTTTTCGGAATGCACCCACCCTTCGCAGCAATCGCTGCCGGCAAGAATGCACATGTTATCGAGCAAGTTACCAACGCCCTCGGGCGTTGCCTTGAGTGATTCAAGGAGGAACGCCAGGTTTTCCATGACAATGACCACGGACTTGTGAATGTACGTTTGCTCGTACGTCACATTTTGATGGCTCACTTCGTGATGATCCGAGTGGCTAAGATCGAGTGCGTTCGGAAATTCCGGAAACTTAT
>JAHFDX010000668.1 GCA_023248785.1 Myxococcales bacterium | reverse complement strand
GTTGGAACTCTTCCTTTTGTGCCTCGGTCAGGATCGATTGGGTCATCGCGTCAATGTGTTCACCCGTCAGCATCACGCGAGCTGGATGCCCTACGCCAGCAACGCGAAACACCGCCGGCGAGCCGTGGGTCAGGTACACGTCGGAAGCATCGATTTTGAGCATGTGTGCGATGAACGCTTCAAAGTTCGACTCGAAGCGCATGCTCGATGGTGGTGGAGCGTCGTTCTCGTCCGTCATCGTGCTGCACCTTGAAGGGTCTTCTCAAGCACGTTCCAAATTTCCGCATTGGGCATGCGCTGGCGCGCGTCTGCCAGCGAAACAATTCCCTTGGACACAAGGTCGGCGAGCGCCGCCTCCATCGTCTGCATTCCCATCTTTCCGCCCACTTGGATAATGGATGGAATCTGATGGGTCTTGCCTTCACGAATCAAGTTCCGAACGGCGGGCGTGCCTACCAAGATCTCATGCGCCGCTGCACGTCCGCCAGCCATTTTTTTTACGAGCATCTGCGAGACGACGCCAACCAGCGATTCGGAAAGCATGATTCGGATCTGTGCTTGCTGATTGGGCGGGAAGACGTCCACCACACGATCGATCGTTTTCGGCGCGCTTTGCGTATGCATGGTGCCGAACACAAGATGTCCTGTTTCGGCGGCTGTCAGCGCGAGCGAAATGGTCTCAAGGTCTCGCAACTCTCCGACGAGAATCACATCGGGGTCTTCACGCAGCGCGCTTCGCAACGCCGCGTGGAACGATTTACTCTGTGTGCCGACTTCCCTTTGATTAAAGAGGCTCTTATGCGACGTGTGCACGAACTCGATCGGGTCTTCGAGCGTAAGCACGTGGCCCAGCATTGTGTCGTTCAGGTAGTCGAGCATCGCGGCAAGCGTGGTCGACTTTCCACTGCCCGTTGGCCCCGTCACCAGGATGAGGCCCTTTTCTTCTTCGCAAAGGGTGCGAACCACCGAAGGGAGGCCGAGGTTGGCCATCTTTGGAATCTTGGTTGGAATCGTACGGAAGACGGCCGCTTCGCCGCGATTGTGCGTGAACGCATTAACGCGAAAACGTGCGGTCTCATCGAGGCTGTACGCGAAGTCGCACTCCCAACACTCCTGGAACGCGCGCCGCTGTCCGTCATTCATGATGTCGAAGATCAGCGCGTGCGCTTGCTCGGCAGAGAGCGCGGGCCAATCGACCGAACGCAGTTCGCCGGACACGCGAATCATGGGGCGCTCGCCGGCAGATATATGGAGATCCGAGGCTCCTTGCTCCACGGCAAATCGAAGTAGCCTGACAGCGAGGGGCGTCACCGCATTTCCTCGACGAAGTCAATGTGAGCCTTGGACACGTGCAGGAGTTCGCGCCCTGAGCGAAAAAGGATGAAGTGAGCGCCCCCATTGAGATGATCGACAAGACGCGCACGTGAATGCTCGGCGGAGTAAACAAATTCTCCTTCGAGAATCGCGCCGCTGCGCAAACGTAACTCGGCTCGTACAGTTTTTGGCATCACACCAACGCCCCACGCCACCGAATCGCGCGACTGTTCGATGCCAAAGGCTTCAACGTTCGCGCGTGCGAAGATCACAATTTCGCCATTGAATTCGGCTGGGAAAAACGGATCACCGGCTTCAAGGGATGCCAAGAACTCGACCTCCGTCGGCCAAAACATGTACGCCTCGCGCACACCACCCGAACACGTATGAATGCGCACGAGCTCGCGCTGCACTGGAACGCGGTACTCACCCGAACCGCCACGTGATTGCCGCGGTTCGTCGCTCAGGCACAGACTGTCCACGGTGGCACGAAGTTCAGGAAGGTTGTTCGGCCACCGATACGACCGCATGGCCGACAGGGGCCTCGGTGGCACGCAAACATCGCAATGGCGCCGCAGGCTAAAAATGCGCTCGAACACGTGGACCCACGAAACAATGTCTGCCACGCGCTCGCGAACGGGAGCCACATGCACAACTGCTGGCTGTAGCTCACCAAAGTCGCGCCCTGCCTCGAGAGGCCCAGAAATTTCTTGCCACGTGGCGATGACCGGAACGCTTGTGGTCAGTGAGCGCATGCGTTGGATCAGCGCCGCGCGTTCGGTGACGCGTTCAAGGTGGTTTACGATGGCCGTCACCCCTCGCCCCTGTAAGCTCAACGTCACTTCGTCGGTCAAGTTCGCAGCCTCGACAACCACGTACGCCCGCCCTCGAAGAGCCGCGAGCCATCGAGCAAAGCCCCCGATCCCAGTGCCCGGTTCACCCGTGAGAATGACGACGGGTTTCGATGCGCAAACGCGCAACTCCTCCAAGGTTCCCCTTGCGCCGACACCCAGGAGTGCCACAGCCTCTTCGCACGCATCCACATCGTTCAAGGACTCGGCGAGGCGACCGACCTCTTCGGGTGCGAACGGTGTAGCCAGGAAGTCGACGGCTATCGTCTCAAGTTCGGCGAACACCTGGTCCAACGGTCCCACAACAACACGAAGCGCGCGAACCTCCGTCGCAAGGCCAGTTGACGCGAAGCACAGATCCACTCGCTCTTTTGGATCGTGAGTGACACCGATACCCTTGGCCGACAAACCGGCCTCGAGAGCGCGCGCAGCGCTGAGATCGTTCACAACCACAAGAGCCAGTGTCACCAGCGCCAAATACGGCTCGCTGGCCGGTGAGGATAACGATTGGCGTATCGTTGCATGCCCGCTACGAAGGACCTGCGTAGGGGCCCCCCAGGGCGGGC
>JAHFDX010000069.1:8084-10709 GCA_023248785.1 Myxococcales bacterium | reverse complement strand
CGTAACGGACACCGGCGCTTCGATCACTGAACCGGGATCGGATCGGGATCGCGCCACCTTGGTGGTCCTTTCCGGATTTAATGCAGGTCAAGTATTCGGACTCGAAGAGCATGAAAACGTAATTGGTCGGGGACGCGAAGCGGTTGTGCGGCTCGAAGAAGCAGGCGTCAGTCGACAGCATGCACGCATTCGCAAGCTCGCCGGTGGCGACCACCTGCTCGAAGACCTGGGCTCGACCAATGGCACATTTGTGAACGGACGCCGTGTTCAGCGTGTGCAGCTTCGACCCGGGGACCAAGTACGCGTTGGGCCGAATCTGGCCCTTTCGTTTTCCATTGTTGGCGTTGCTGAGGAAACCTTGGCCCGTCAACTTTACGAATCGTCGACCCGGGACGCGCTCACGCAGGCGTACAACCGCCGCTACTTTATGGATCGCCTGGTCACCGAAGTGGCGTATTCGCTTCGCCACGAGGCCGTTCTTGGCGCCATTTTATTCGATATCGATCGTTTCAAGGCCCTGAACGACACGCACGGTCACCTCATCGGCGACGAAGTATTAAGGCAACTGGCCGAGCGTGTGACCCGTACGGTCCGAACCGAAGATGTGTTTGCACGCCTCGGCGGCGAAGAGTTTGTCGTTCTTGTGCGGGGAATTGATTCCGCCAATCTCGTACTTTTTGCGGAACGATTGCGGAGATCCGCCCAGGCCTTGCAGGTCGAGAGTGAAGGGGTTCCGCTTTCAGTCACGATCAGTCTCGGCGTTGCCTTGTTACATGAGTGTTCTGGTTCGAAGACGGCCGAGGGACTTCTCGCGCTTGCCGATGAGCGCCTCTATGAAGCAAAACGAACCGGCCGGAACCGGGTTGTGTGTTGACGGCCCCAAGCGGGCGGTGATACCGACATACCTCCACGATTTTTGCAATATTCAGGGTGCGCCTGGCACCTCTGTTGTTTGAAGGAGGCTTATCCCATGGCCGTCGACATCAAGAAGTTGTTCAACGAGGAACTGCCCGCGGCGCTCGCCAAGAACGCGGATGAGGCAAAGACGATCAACGCGAAATTTCAGCTCAACGTTGGAGGCGAGGGCGAGTGGCACATCGATGTGTCGTCCACCGGGCCGAGCTGCAAAGCTGGCAATGAAGCAGCCGACGTGAAAATTTCGATCGCGAACGAAGATTTCCAAAAGCTGATGGAGAACCCACAAGCCAACGGAATGCAGCTTTTCTTTGCTGGAAAGCTGAAGGTTGAGGGTAACCAGATGCTTGCGATGAAGCTGCAGAAGCTCTTCGGCTTCAAATAACCTTCGTCGGTATACAAATTACGCCCCGCTCCGAGCCATCGGCGCGGGGTCCTTTTTTTTGTCCTGTTGGGTAGGATGCGCACATGGCCGCCCTTTCCAACCTTCGTGTCCTGGATCTAAGCCGTCTCCTCCCCGGCCCATTTGCCTCCCTGGTGCTCGCTGACCTCGGCGCGCAAGTCGACAAGGTCGAAGACCTTGAGACGGGCGACTACTTGAGGGCGATGCCGCCACACCACGGCGATGAGTCAGCGATGTTCCTCGCGCTCAATCGAAACAAACGCAGCTTGTGCTTGGACCTAAAAAAACCTGAAGGTCGCAAAACGTTTGCCACTCTCGTTACTCGTTACGACGTGCTCATCGATCAGTTCCGGCCTGGTGTTTTCGACAAGCTTGGCCTCGGATATCCCGTTCTTCTTGAGCAAAATCCAAAGCTCATCATTTGTGCGCTCACTGGCTACGGCCAATCGGGCCCATATCGTAACGATGCGGGTCACGATTTGAATTACCTCGCGCGGGCCGGACTGCTAGGCCTTCAAGGACCCGCAGGTGGCCCACCACAAGTGCCGGCGATGCAGATCGCAGACATAGGTGGCGCCTTGTGGAGTGTGATTGCCATTTTGGCGGCGGTTCGTGAGCGAGAGCAAACGGGCATCGGCAAGGTCATCGATATTGCGATGCTCGAAGCGACGCTCGGATTTGCATCGCTCGCGTGGGCTCAACTGCTTCAAGAAGGCAGCGCTCTGCGCGGCGCGGAGACGTTGTCGGGCGGCCTCGCTATCTACAATGTATATGAAACTAAGGACGATCGATTTGTCGCACTCGGGGCACTTGAGCCGAAGTTCTGGTTCAAATTTGCGGAGGCGGTTGGGCTGGAAGCTGACATGAGTGCCGTGATGCCTGGACCCCACCAAGAGGCACTCAAGCAAAAGTTACGTAGTCTATTTCGTGGCCGCACCCGTGATGAGTGGACGCAGTTCGCAAAGGAGGTCGACTGTTGCCTTACGGCGGTCGTTGAACCCAGCGAATGGGGCAAAGACGAACACCTCGCCGCGCGCCGCCTCTTGATCGACGTACCTACTCACGCAGGGCCTCATAGGCAGCTGCGAACCCCCGTCACACCCGATCTGATGACGCACCAGCCACCGCCACGGCGCGGGGAGCACACGCGCTTCATCCTGATGGAAGCCGGACTCTCAGCTGCGGAAGTCGACGCGCTCTATGCACATGGGGTAGTTCGGTAGCGCTGTTGAGGCAGTGTCTTCACTGCCGGCGCCATGCCTCCATGAACTCCTCGTCCGTAATTAGACCTTTCTTGACGAGCACGG
>JAHFDX010000069.1:2216-8074 GCA_023248785.1 Myxococcales bacterium | reverse complement strand
CGGAAAGAAGGGTTGCCATCGTGGACTCCCAGGTTGCCCTTGGCCCCAGGATTTCGCTCGCATCGGCACCGAGCGATGCGGCTCGAAGCGCGCTGATCACATCGCGGATCGTAAGCTCCTCGGTATCGCCGGCGCTTTCGGAGATTCGCGCCGCGTGAGTTGTGGAAGCGCTACCTCCATTTGTCTTTGCGACGCTCTTCGAGCCATGGGTATCTGCTGCGGGCGGTCTTGATGGCATGGTGGGTCGCACGGGAGCTACCTCGAAGGGCGTGGGTGTTGTGGCCAGTTGCTCGACGACCATGGGTGGTGGTGGCACGGTGTTCGGACGAATTTTTGGCAATGCAGGGCTCGCGTCGTAGTGATGGAGCGCTGTCCGGATATCACTTGTCGATGCAATCATGGCTTTAACGGGCATGGCTGCCGTAGCGGCGACATCACGCAACGCCGTGTCATTCGTGGGATCGGCCGTCGCGACGTACAGCGTGTCTCCCCGACCGCGGACGTGACGGATAAAAATGGGTAGCAATTGATAACGCTCGGCGAGCGGTCTTGGCACGAGCGCTAATAGAGACGGCGAGAAGTCGATGTGGTTCAGCGACACCCAAGGCACTGCGAGTTGGCGACTCAACGTTTGCGTCAGCTGTGCCTCGGACAAAATCCGCGCTTCGATGAGCACTTGACCGAGTTTCTGCCCCGTTTTTTGATGGAGACCAAGCGCGCGTTCGAGTTCCGGTGCCGAGATGGCGCCGGCTTCCACGAGGAGCTCTCCGAGTCGCTTGGGATCGTTCACGGCCTGACCTACCTGTGTGCGTTACGGTCAAACTCAGCCTTTTCGTAACGCCCTCGTAAACGGGCGCCCATTTCTAGTGCGCAACTGAACGAAATCCCGTCCACGCACGTGCCAAAAATGCCAAGTATTCATGGGCTTTTGTGCGCATTACGCAAAACTAGCCGTGGTACGCTTTGCCGTTGAGATGCGCCTGTGCCCGCAATGCACGAGCCCTTGCGATAGCACGCACAAATTCTGCGCCAAGTGCGGGTTTCCCATCGGACAAATCCCAGAGCAAAGCGCCGACACATGGATCGGCCGAACGCTTCCTGGTGGCTTTTGCATTCTCGAACTCGTGGGTGTTGGCGGTATGGGGCGCGTGTATCGCGCCGAGCAGACGACGCTCGGGCGAACCGTTGCTGTTAAAATCATCCATCCGCATTTAGTCGGTGATGAAAGCGCGGCGGCTCGTTTCATTACAGAGGCACGCGCTGCAAGTCGACTGAATCATCCGAACTCAGTGTCGATCATCGATTTCGGAAAAACAGACGATGGCCAGCTGTACCTCGTGATGGAGTTTTTGCGCGGACGCGATCTCGCGCGCGTGATGTTCGACGAAGGGCCGCTTCCGTTGCGAAGGGTGGTCGACATCACGCGCCAAACACTCGCCGCGCTCGCGGAGGCGCACCATCTCGAAATCATCCATCGCGATCTAAAGCCCGAGAACATCATTCTCGAGCCTGTGCGCAGCGGCGGCGACTTCGTCAAAGTGGTCGATTTTGGATTGGCGAAGATGCGCTTCGAGCAGACCAATTCGAGGTCCATCACAAGCCCAGGTATCGTGTGCGGAACGCCCGAGTACATGAGCCCCGAGCAGGGCCGCGGTGACCCGCTCGATCCACGAAGCGATCTATACGCCGTCGGTGTGATTCTGTTTCAACTTCTAACCGGACGCGTGCCGTTCGAAGGCGACACACCGACGCAGGTGGTGCTGGCGCATATCACCGAAACGCCACCCGACCCACGTCAAGTAGCCCGTGAGCGCGATATCCCCACATCGCTTGCCGAAGCGACACTGAAGGCGCTCTCGAAGGAGGCGAGCAAGCGCTTTAGCAACGCGAACGAGTTCTTCGATTTTCTCGGAGACGCATTCGCTGAAGAAGATCGCGCGAGTTTGCGCGGACGGTCGCTTGCATTGCGCTGTTCAGCATGCGGTGTTGTCAACGCACCCGGTCAGAAATTCTGCGGCGAATGTGGATCGGCGCTTGTCACCATTCAGTCGACGCTTCCGCCTCCGCGTTCGTTTGACGAGCAGCTGGAATCGGAAGTTGGCCTCACGCGCCTTCCTCCGGCGCGACCTCTCGTACTTCGTAGCAGCATTCCAAAGCTACCGCTCGCGCTGCTTGGCCGCGAGGACGAACTAGGGTGGCTTGAAGAGCGGCGTGCGGAGGCCGCAGCGCACCTTGTTGTGGCGCGCCTTGTCGGTGATATCGGTGTCGGAAAAACGCGCCTCATGGAGGACTTCCTTCTCGTTGCAGGTGCGGCGGGGGACACCATCGTTCGAGCCGGTCCGGATTCGTATTGCGCGGAGGTTGGGTATCACGCGGTTTCTCGCGTGATCAAGACGCTCATTAACGACGACGTCGCGGGCGCAACATCGAAGCGCGATCTGCCCCCCGACGTTCGCATGGGCCTCAACGAATTATTTGCTCGCACACGTGTTCGCGTCTCCCAGTTCGACATCGATCCCACCGAACGGCGAGCTCGCGTTGCAGCGGCTTTTCGTTGGTCACTACGCGAAGCAAGCGCAAGGGCACGTGGCCGGCGTATTGTCATCGCCATCGACGACCTACATCACGTCGACGGTGCAAGTCGCAACGCTCTGCTCGATGTCGTGCGCGATCCCCCTGCGATTCCGGTTCTCATGCTTGTAACGCATTCGCCCGAGTTTGATGGTGGTTGGCGCGAAGAGTGGAACGACGTTCGCGTGCTCCTTGGATTGTCTGCAGCCACGCTTGCCGAGCTCTTTTCAAATGGCGTTCCGTCGGCGGCTGCGCGTTTTGACGGCGCGGGGCAAATTCCCCCTTTGTACGTCGATCAACTTGTGCACTTCACTCAGGAGCACGGCGGCGGCGCGCCTAATCGACTCGCCGATCTAATGGCCCTGCGCATTGAACGCTTGTCTGCGGAGTGTCGACGGGTTCTGCAAGCTGTCGCTGTTTGGGGAGAAGTCGCCGATGTGAACATTGTGCTCACGCTCCTGCCCGACGAGACCGGTTGGGGCCGGGCCGTGGATCACCTTTCTAACGTCGGAATGGTGCGTCGCGAGGGCTCTGCGGTGCGGTTTACGCATCCGCTGTTGCGTGACGTCGCGCTTGCAACCATCCCCGCAGCCGTGCGTCGTGGATTACACAGCGCCGCTGCCGATATTTGCCGAGACCGGCACGAGCCAGTCGAAGCGTGCGCGCAACACGAGTACTTCGCCGGAAATTCGTTTCAGGCGCTCATCTTGCTCGAACGAATGTCGAGCGAGTCCGAGGGCCGCGATGACATCGATGGTTCTGTCTTCGCCTTGCGACGCGCGCTTGACGTTGCGCGAAAGGAATTGTTCCGCGGCGAACTCGACGATCCGGCGCGTGCAGTCGTTCTTTTCAGCCGCAAACTCGGCGAAGCCCTTGTGCGAAGTGGACACTTTGCCGACGCGGAGGGCGTTCTTCGTGAAGCTCTCGATTTGTCCGCCGCCGGCGGCTCCGATCGCGCACGCTTGCTCGGAGCTTTGGCTCGCGTCGCATACGCCCGCGAGCGCGTCATCGATGCTCGCTCCTACCTGCACGAAGCGCTTGACCTTGCAGCTCGTTCAGGGGCCTTCGAACTCGTACAATCGCTCGAGCCACTGCGCCGCGCGATGGCGTAACTCGTCCGCCAACCTGTCCTTTGGCCGTCGACACGAGTGCGTTTGCGCGTGTATTCTGCAGCCGTGCGTTTGCGCGTGTGGTTCTCGCTTAGCGTAGCAGCTATCGCGTGCGGCGGGCCTACGCGCGTAACGCCGACCGATCCAAACATCACTGCCGGCGCGGCCTCTGCCGTAGTAACTATGGCTGGCGATCTCTGCGCGCGCGTTTCTGCATGCACAGATTCTCACGATCCCGCGTGGCTGCGGACGCCCTCTGAATGCGTGGAACACTGGCTAAGCGAAGCCCCCGCGTTCAAAGCGGTGTGGCCCTGCCTCACAACGGCTCCCACGTGCGATGCGATTCACGCGTGCATTGCGCCCCTCGGCGATCCGCGCGCAGCTGAGTACTGTCGCGTACACAACGACAAGCCCTCAGCCTGTGAACGAAACGTGCTTTACGTGTGTGCTGACGAAGAGAACGAAGTCATCTCGATCGACTGCGTATCGCTTGAGGCGTCATGTACTGAAGTTCACCTCGAGGGAGGACTCGTTACACACGGGTGCGTGGCGCCGAAGTTATGCCCAGCGGGTGCTCCCGTGGCGCGATGTGTTAATGACAAGACCGTCGTCCGCTGCGAAAACGGCGCCGCCGAACGCGAGGTCTGCCTGGGCGACACACGGTGTGTGGAGTTTCGCGAAGAGGCCGACGAGGTGTTTGCGATGTGCGAGCCGCCCAACCACGCGCACTGTGATCGCGTTCATCAAAGTTACTGCGAAGGAACGTCGCTCGTGTTGTGCGAACCTCATGGTCCGACGGGGGCCAAACGCACAATCCCCTGCGCATCGTTTGGCCTGTTGTGTACTGCCCACGGGTCGCAAGCACTGTGTACTCCGCCGAACGCCAGCGCGTGCACGGCGCGTGCGGGACGCTCATTTACTGCGCCGTGGGTGTCGAAATGCGCGTCTCGTGTTCGCGCATCGGAATGCGCGGATGCGATCCGGATGCACATGGTCTCGAGGCCGCGTGTGCACCCCCAAGCCAAGGCGTCGGATATCCGTGACGGTGTCGAGGTCTTCAGAAGCCGTAACCCCATAATTTTCTCGGGTGAGTGGACTACGGATGAGTCAAAACGCCTGTCGCGTGGCAAACGCGTGCAGGCGGAAGACTCAATAAACAGGTCGACCTACACTGGGGGAGTAAATTCGAAAAATTGATCGCAACAACCTTGCGCGTTGGGGGGGGTATCTGGCACTACACCCTGGCACCTCGTCGAAAACGCCGCATGCGGGAATACGATAAAGTCGCCGCGTGTAGGACAAGGGAATAGATTGTCGGCGAAGGAGTTTGATTATGAGCAGTGAGCAGAATTCAAGCAAACCAAGCACCTCCAGGATTTCCCTCCAATCTTCGCGCAAGACGCGCAAGCAGATGTCGAACTCGTTGGCTTTGACCGAGCCTCAGTCGGAAGTCGCGGCGGCGTTTGCAGACGCGCTCGAAGACATTCTCCGAGCGGAACGCCAAGGTTACTAGGCTAGCGTTACCGAGCGTTCCTAAGCCGCTCGGCCATGATGCCGATCGAATCGACCGGTTGAATAGGAGAGGATAGCCTTTAGCGGACAGCCGCAAGGGTGGGTGTGCGTTTCGTGTAGCCCACGACGCGGTAGGTCCCGCGCCCCATGTATTCGCGGATAGCGTCCGTGGTTTGGTCGAGGCCGCGGGCTCGTGGGAACAGTGAGCCGTAGTAAAACCGGCTCGGTCCGCGGTAATCGACGGGCTGAGTGTCGGGTGAGAGCCCAACCGCATAAAAGCACTCGAGTGCGCGTTGCATATGGTTTGCGCTGGTCACCAGGAGCAACCTGCCTAAGTGGTGCATGGTGACGATGTCCTTGGTGAAGACTGCGTTTTCGTGGGTGTTCAAGCTTTGCTCCTCAAGAAGAAGCCTGTGCTTGTCGATGCCCCACGCTTCGAGTTGGCGTGCCAGTTGGCGCGCCTCGGAATCCCCCCGCCCGTCAGTGCCGCCTGAAATCACGACATACGTTGCGCGGTCGTGCCGAAGCAAATCGAATGTCACAAGAAGTCGCTCGACGGCGTCGTTGTAGCTCGGTGGAATGCTCCGCGCGTCCATCATCCCACCAAGGAGAATGACGGCATCGTACGTAATGTTTGCGCGTGCAGTGGTCGGTGCATCTTGCTCG
>JAHFDX010000069.1:0-2206 GCA_023248785.1 Myxococcales bacterium | reverse complement strand
GAGAGGGCGAAAAGCGTGGCGATAGCGCCTTCGCTGAATCCGCCAGGCAGCCCAAAGCCACAGGAGCAACGCCCACGAAAGAGGAGCGAGAAGCCAGTCGAGCGTCTTCGACAGGACGTAAAACATCGCGTACGGGCAGGGTACAGGAGAAGATGTAGAAGACGTCATGGGTTCCGCGCCACAATACGAAACGGGCTGGATTGCGCGCTGGGACCTCGACAAAACCTACCTTCGAACTGAGTTCGCGACGCTGCGCGATCTGGTGCGAACGGCGCTCGAGAGACCTGCCGACAAGCAAGCGTTTGCAGGCGCGACCGCCACGATGCGCGAGCTCATTGCACAAGGCGTGGCGATCCATATCTTGTCTGGTTCGCCGGAACAGATGCGACGCCGGCTTGCTGCAAAGCTTTTGCTCGATGGAGTGAAATGGCAGTCGCTCACGCTGAAGCCCAATCTCGAGAACATCCTTCGGTTGCGTTTCCGCGCAATTAAGGACCAGCTTGGTTACAAATTGCCCGCCCTTCTTTCTGCACGAGCAAGCCTTCGCGGAAACGCTTCGGAGCTCCCGCGCGAACTTTTGTTTGGCGACGATTCGGAGGCCGATGCGTTTGTGTACGCGCTCTATGCGGACATTGGTGCGGGGCTATTGCATCGTGGGGTTGTTCGGGAAGTGCTCGAGCGAGGTCGGGTGTACGACGATCGTATCGAGGCGACTTTGTCGTCATGCGATGCGATCGACCCCGTGCCGTTCGTTGCACGCATGTTCATCCACCTGGAGCGCCAATCGCCGCCGGAGGATTTTGCGGTGTACGGAAGGCGGCTGGTTCCGATCTACAACTACTTCCAAGTCGCGCTCTGCCTTTGTGAGGATGAGCGCATCCCTGCCGAGGGAGTTCTGCGTGTGGCGCGCGAGTTCGTTGTTGACCATCATTTCGACGGTGAGGCTCTCACGCGAAGTTACCGCGACCTTGCAAGGCGCGGGTTTTTACGTGGTACGCGCACGGAAGAACTTCGCGACGCTTTCACACTTGCCCGTGAAGAGCGCACGCTCTCGCTTCCTTCGCAAGTGGGCCGATTCATCGAAACGCTTGATGATTGCGCCGCCTACGCAAAGGCCACGTTTTGCGAAGAAGGTTTCGTCCTTCCGAACTACCTCGAGTTGGTCGCGCATCACAATGCCCGTCGACGACTCTGACGATGAGGAGGAAGCGCGCAGGCTTCTTACGTCCAATGACCGGCGCGGAGCGCTGCGGTATCGATGACTTTCACTTTAGGCGCGAGCGCTTCGCGGAAGCTATCTTCGTCTTCGTCATCCATGATCGCGTCGCCAAACCCGCCGGCAGTTTCCATCGCGATCGAGAGGATGCGGAGGAATTGAGCGAAGCTGGACGCGGCGAGCGTAGGTACCCAACGGTCTTGTCCGCTCATCGCGGTAAATACCATGCAGTCGCCCTCGGGATCGGGCTTCGATACATCGAGGAAGTAGGGGTCGCCGAGCAGCGAACTCTCACCAATGACAATCCAAGACGCTTTCCAGTCCGAAGGTGGCTTTCCTCCTTCGCCCTGAACAACGAGTTGCTGCGCCTTGGCAAGCTCTTCGGCCGGGATCAGTCTCACGCGTTCGACGGGCGTTACCGTCTCCACCTTTACGGGATTCGCGCCGAGCAGAAAGCTCCGAAAGCGCGGCGGAAGCCGTAGTTGTTTCTTCAGCGTTTCGACCAGCTCGGTAGGAGCCTTCGCAAACGTGCAGGGTATTTTTCGTTTCTCAAAAATCCCTCGAAGACTGTCAACGGCTTCGGCCAAATCGCTGTCCACGAAACCCTCCTCTCTAGCTGCCTGCGTTCCTGCCTGCATTGCCTGTTGCTACGTCTCTAGCCCTTCGTACGGAGGTATCCGGCTTTCATCAAACGGACAATGGCCTCCAGCGTATCGAGATCGCTCATGGTGCTTCGATTCAAGGCGGTACTCAACGGGCCATAACGCAACGCAAGTTCGAGCGTGTCGAGGTCCTCGGGTGATAAGTCTCGCAGGCGGACCTTCAGCGGTACGTCGAGCATCAAGCGTGTGTTGCTTGGGTCCGGAAGGTGGGCGCGAAGGCGGTTGAACTCGTCGAGGTGGCGAATGCCCTCCATCAACACCTCCTGCACGGAGAGGTTCATTTCGGTTGGGAATTCGCGCTCCTCTGGAGGATCGAGATCGAAGTGAC
>JAHFDX010000667.1 GCA_023248785.1 Myxococcales bacterium | reverse complement strand
CAGTTTGGGCGCGGATTTTCAAACCTTACGTATCTGTTGAAAATGGACGAGCGTGAATTCGTGCTTCGTCGAGCGCCGCCCGGTGTAAAAATCAAGAGCGCGCACGATATGGGGCGTGAGTTCAAGATTCTCTTGCACCTTTCGCCGGCATGGTCGAAGGCACCGAGGCCTCTCTTCCTTTGCGAGGACGAGTCGGTCATCGGAACGCCGTTTTACGTTATGGAGCGTGTTCGCGGCGTGGTTCTTCGGCAGAAAGTGCCAAGTGGTTTGGACCTCAACGCCGATCGCATGCGCAAGGTATCCGAGTCGATGATCGACACCCTCGCCGAGATCCACACGATCGACTGGAAGGCAATAGGCCTTGCGGATTTGGGAAAGCCCGATGGCTATGTCGGGCGACAGTTGAACGGTTGGACCGAGCGCTACCGAAAGGCGCAAACGGACGAGATTGCTACCTTCGAAGAGGTCGGCACGTGGCTCTTTGCAAACCAACCAAAGGAGTCCGGGGCCACACTTATTCATAACGATTTCAAGTACGACAATGTTGCGCTCGATCCGGAAACCGTTACGCGCGTCCTGTCCGTATTTGACTGGGAGATGGCTACGGTCGGAGATCCGTTGATGGACCTTGGCACCATGCTTGGGTACTGGATTGAGGCTGACGACCCGCCTGTGTTTCAGGTCATCGTGTTTGGACCGACGACCTATCCCGGAAACCTTCGCCGCATGGAGCTCGTGGAGCGGTATGCGCGGAAAACGGGGAAGACAATCGACAACGTTCTCTATTACTTCGTCTTCGCGCTCTACAAGTTGTCGGTTGTCGCACAACAACTCTACCGTCGATACAGAGATGGCCTCACGAAAGAGGAGCGCTATGCGCCCATGCTCGAGGGCGTGCGCGCACTCACAACGGCCGCCCTCCATGCGATCGAAAAAAGGCGCATCGATCGCCTGAGCGAATAACAAAGCGAGTAACAAAATGAGCACACGCGCGACCTAACGACGGACGCGCGTGTGTTTCGAGCCGCAAATTATCGGCTAACCGTAACCGTAAACTTGAACGTCTTCGCGGGCGTTCCGGCGCCACGCGCATACGAGAGGACGATGTTGTGCGTGCCATACGGAACCCACGAGCCGCCCGTCTCCCACGTGAACACTGCCGTACCGCCTGAACCAATGTTGATCGGTTGCGATGGCTTGTATTCGTAATGTGGGTAACCAATCGTGCGATCCGTCGCCGTAACTGACCATTCGTAACCGGTCGTCCCGTTCGCAGGCAGCGAGACCACGATGGCCGGACCGGACTTCACTGTGAAGCTCTTGCCGTTGTCGCTGTCTGTGATCTTCAAATCGGTCGTCGATACGTTCCCCGATTGAACGTCGAACGTGAAGGTCACCTTCTTTATGGGTGTGGTCTCCCACGAGCGCTGGTACGAGAGTTCCACGGTGTGCTTGCCTTCGAGCGACAATGGCGACTTTGTCGACCACTTGAATCGCTCGCGTCCACCCGCACCCACGGCGCCGCTGCCGCTCGGCAGGAACGTCGACGTCGGATATCCGAACGTGCGGTCTGTGCTCGTTACCTTCCAGCCGTACCCCGTCGTAGGGTTGCTATCGAGGTAGAGGTAAATGTTCTGACCCGTCTTCACGGAGACGGTCTTACCGTCGTCTTTTTCGTAAACGCGAATGCTGCCGTTCGCAGAAATCGCCTCTTCGCTCTCTTCGCCTTGGGGCGCGAGTGCTTCCTCGGCGCTTGGGTCGCTACCACCGCAGGCAGCCGTTCCCATGGCGACCGATGCGACTACCGAAAACATGAAAAAATTGATGGTCTTCACGATTGAAACCTCTTGTTGGCGTGCCCCTTCCCCAATCGAAGGTGGGCAGGATGTACCCCGGAATTTGGATCGCGCAACCACAATGCGCACAAATTCCACACATTGACGCCACTGGTGAAAAACAAGAGGGTATATGGAATTAAATTGAACTAAACGCCACCCAGTGCCGTTAATCGGCTTCAGCGTCTGGAGGTGGTCCTCCGTACAGCGCGTTCATCGAGCCGTCCGTATCTGCGTCGACCGAACCTGCATCGACTCCTGCATCACTTGGGGGCGGACCTCCGTATGCCGCGTTCATGATGCACCCCGCGAGATTTACGGCTGCACCCGCACCCAGCGCAAATAGGGCGGCACGGCTCAGCCCGGCACGCGTGAGAACGGGCGTGGAGGAGCACTCCAGCTCGACGTGCATGGGTACACCGCAAAAGGGACACGCTTCTTCGGTCGCACGCACGTGACGAGCGCATGATGTACACGGAACGAGACGGGCTTGGCTCATATCGACCTCCCCAACGCGAAGGGAACTGCAACCGGCTTACGCCATTGTGATGAGCATCGCTCAAACCATGTGTCGTCGTAAAGGTGCTGTTAGTCAGTGCCACCATCGCGCGGATCGCGCGGTGTAGGACCTCCATAGAGAGTCGCAAACCCGTCCGAGCCAGTATCGTAGCCACCATCGTACAAAGGTGGGCCACCATACTTAGTGCCGTTCATGATCACATCGGCATCACCGGCATCGCGGGGTGGCATTCCATACGCATCTGCGTTCGTGAGCGCATCTGCGTCGGCATCAGCTGCATCGGACACCACGCCACCCTCCGTGCCCCCTCCCGTCGAAGCATCCTGCTGCGCAATGGAGCCAGAACACGCGACGCTAAGGGCGGCCCCAGCAACGCTCGC
>JAHFDX010000666.1 GCA_023248785.1 Myxococcales bacterium | reverse complement strand
CCCAACGAGTGCGACCCCGAAAGCAACAAGTACAGCTACGATCAACGATTGACTGTCGACCCAGCGCGCAAACTCGAACCTCATAGACCTTGGTTGTTTATCGCACGCCCTTGAGTCCGGGTAAACGCAGCGGCTTGAGAGCCCAGGGCCTGCGCAGCATCCCACCCGTCGGTTTGTTCTTACTTTGTCGGATTAATCAATGCTCATCCAGAAAGCATGTGCCGAGTGACTGGGGAGGACCGCGCGCATGCAAAAAGAGCGTGGTGAACGAGGGACGTGTTTTCAGAGTCAGGATTTGTGCAGTCGATGCGGCAAGCGGTTGCCATACAGGCATGCACTCACAAGCGTATCTTGTATCGAAGGCGCGGGATCCTCTCTAGCTCCGAGATTGTGTAGGAGACAGACCATGCCACTAAGCGAGCGAGGTTTTGCCGGGGTCTATGGAACGCTCACGATTTTGAAGGGATCCCAGAGATGTACTTCCGAATATCGTTGATGATGCCATCGGTTAACATAAGGCCTTGACGTTGCTCGAAGTTCGCAGGGCACCGCCTGCCCGTTTCGTTGGCTTGGAGCACGCCTACTACGATCGGCTCAATGGGATGCCATCCGAGGAGCAACCCACCCGCGGGAGTCATCGTGCACAGATCGCCCCCGCCCGGACGTGTTGAGAGTGTCCATGGCAGAGACCCCGACGTCGCTTGTCCCCGCATAATCACGTGGCGGATCACGTCGAGCGGATTTGCATTCTTCCCCGAAGAAATGATCGCATCAAGTGTGTAGTAGCGCGCTCCAGCTCGTTTCGAGGGCGGAGCGAGCGAGGCGACTGTTGTGAAGGAAGGTGGCGTATCCTGCTCCACGGTAAATACCGCGAACGAATGAGCAATTTCTGGGTGCGTCGAATCGGGGGGAGGCCCAAAATACCGTGGGTCCGGCAACAGCTCGTAGCCAAGATACACACTGTCTTTGCTGACCTTCGCAGAACGCAAATTGGAGAATCGCAGCCCCATGGCGGGTCCACTGCCTCCCCGCAATGCCCTGATCTCCGCAGCGCAAGTACCGCTCACGAGAACTGCGCGACGATGGATGAGGACTCCCGTGCAATGGATTCGAGGCGTAGCCCCCGCATGATCAAGCGAGGTCACGTTGCCAGCCGCAGAGTATTTCGTACGTTCCGTTGGCCTTGCCACATCAATGGCAATCCCGTCGGCATGAGCTGTGGCAGCATGTGCTAAGCCAACCGCCACGGTTGCCAAACTGATCCGTACGCCCGCCAGCGCCCGTGAGCTCATCATACGCGCCTCCCGCGTATGTGAACGGCTGAGCGCATCGGTACTTTAGTCCCGTCGCTTACAAACGAACAGGGGTCGCCGGTTACCCGTCTGCGACAACGTTCGAAGGGTGGGACTGGCGTTTGGTCGTGGAAAACTCGCCCACTACAAACAGCACCCTGCCCACGCGCATGATTCGCGTCTCGCTCAATCGAATTGCCATCACGCATCCCTCCCGCCGCTACCTACAACGTCGATCACCCACCGATACCAGTGCTTTCCAACCCATCTTTTCGCTGAAGAGGTCCGTCGTCGCGGGGCCTGCTGCCATCTTGGTACACCCTTCATCTTCACGCCGTCCTGCGACGAGCCTCGCAACCTTGCGCGCCCGTAGCCCCTACCTCCCCCGAAGCTGAATCTTCCCTGAGGCCGCTCTGCACGAATCGCGCACGTAATACACTTTATTAAGATGAACGATTTCAAACGCCGAGTCCGTATCCGCCACGATTTGTAACTTTGGCAAGACGGAATGATCCCCAAACACGCCCAAGTTCGCGCACGCGATACGACGATGGATCGCCTTGTCACTCGCAAGGAGGTCAACCGCGAGCGGGATCGCCTCCTTGCAGTGGCCATCCGCGAAGTAGATCAACATTCCTGCCTTCGCGTCCTCGCCAGCATCGCGAAACGCTGCCGCAAGCGGTTGACAGTGGTCGTAGTGCTTGCGTTGGCTCAGCCATAACCCAATGTGGTTGGCTGCAACGTCGCCACTATTCGAATGCGCTGTGGCTGCAAACCCAAGCAATCTTGGACCGGCAGTCTTCCCCGCATATTCAACAAACGCCTTGACGAGCGGAACGCCGGAATCTTCCATCTTAAGGAGCGCCCCTAGCCCAATTCCCCCATCGCCATAGTCTCCCGCCGGAGCGATCTTCTCGAAAACCGCATCCGCACGACCGCACGAAATGAGCTTCGCCCCGATCTTGGCGAGTGGCTCAGCCTGAGTAATCGTCACGTGTCCGCTATCAAGGGACGCGGCGAGCGCACCGCAGTCGGCCGACGCGGCTGTGTCGGCAAGCGATGCACCCTCAAGCCTCTTTACGGCTTGGCAGGCATCGTATTTGTCGACGCCGGGTTCCGCATCGGCGCAGATCTTTTTTAGCGTCGCGACATCCTTCTTCTCTTCCGCGTTTTGAACGTTGCCGCCACCACCGCTCGCGCCGCCAAGCATTCCACATCCGATTGCAGCGGCTGAGAGAACAACCGACCCTACGCCTATCCCCGTCTTCATCGTAACGCTCCTTCCACTGATCACGAACGAACCCTCACGTCGTTTTAACACTTAGATAGTTACAAAAGCGCCGGCTATTTTTTCCAAGCCGCAAATACCGGTGGGAACCACAATGTTATTGCATATCGCAGAACGCTACCGTTTTCCGCAAGCAGTCGAAGCTGCGGGTAGGGA
>JAHFDX010000665.1:1609-2738 GCA_023248785.1 Myxococcales bacterium | reverse complement strand
CGCGCTGGATTTGTATGACGTTTATGGACGCTGCGCGATAAACTCCGCTCGGCCATGCAGGACTCACTCGTAATCGCAGGTCGGGCGTTTCAAAGCCGGCTCATCGTGGGCACCGGCAAGTACAAGAGCGTCGAGGAAACCGAGCGCGCCATCGATGCGTCGGGTGCGCAAATCGTAACCGTAGCGCTCAGGCGCGTAGACCTCGCGGATCGGTCTTCGGGTTCGCTCATGGCACTCCTAAGACGCAAACCTTGGACGCTGCTTCCCAACACTGCGGGTTGCTACACGGCCGATGAGGCAGTTCGAACGCTGCGCCTCGCGCGTGAGCTTGGCATGGCAGACATCGTCAAGCTCGAGGTGATCGGCGATCCAAAGACGCTCTATCCCGACAACGAGCAAACGGTCGAGGCTGCGCGCGTTCTCGTTAAAGAAGGCTTCACCGTGCTGCCGTATTGCATCGATGATCCCATCGTCTGTCGCAAACTAGAAGACGCAGGATGCGCAGCGGTCATGCCGCTTGCTGCCCCCATCGGCAGCGGACTTGGCATTCGTAATTCGCACAACCTCTCGATGATCGTTGAGCACGCAAAGGTCCCAGTGCTCGTCGATGCAGGTGTTGGCACGGCGAGCGATGCGGCCGTGGCGATGGAACTCGGTTGTCACGGTGTCCTGATGAACACGGCGATTGCTGAGGCAAAAGATCCGGTGCTGATGGCGTCGGCCATGCGCGATGCGGTGATTGCTGGGCGTAACGCATTTCTTGCGGGACGAATGCCGAAACGTAGATATGCAAACGCGTCGAGCCCGAAAGAGGGGTTGATTGAATGAAGGTCGCTGCGTTCGCATTGCTTGCAGTTGTAACGACAAGCGCGCCGCTCCAGTGCGGGGGCAAGAACGCCGACTTGGAGCTCCGTCGTGAAGACACCGCGGGGGATGCCCTGTTCGCACTCGCGCTGAAGTTTAAGAACGAGGGCAATTCCCAATCGGCTAAAGCCACTCTTGAGTATCTGATTGCGCAGTACCCATCGAGTCGTCGTATCGAAGCTGCACGCGATGAACTTCGGGCGCTCGGTGGTTCGGCAGGTTCATCCGCAAATGCGCCTTCGCCGTGAGCGCGCGACTTCTGCTC
>JAHFDX010000665.1:0-1599 GCA_023248785.1 Myxococcales bacterium | reverse complement strand
ATTCAGCTGCGCGACAAGCATCGCACGATGGCATCCCTGGTCACGCTGGCACGCGATCTTCGGAGAATTACAGCGCGGTTCCATTCGGGGCTGATGATTAACGGGTCACTCGAGCTCGCGAAGATTGTTGGTGCTAACGGCGTGCACATGAGTCTGAGCGACCTTCCCCCCGCCCCATGTCACCCTGAGCGGAGCGAAGGACCCCCTCTGCGCGATGTCCGCAGACGCAGAGGGGGTCCTTCGCTCCCTCGGGTCGCTCAGGATGACATGGGGCGCGGCGGGGTCGCTCAGGATGACATGGGGGGGCCGCTCAGGATGACATGGGGGGGGGCGCGCGCGGTCGCTCACATCTCGACGAGCGCCCATAGTGACGCAGACGTAGTTCGCGCACGAACGCTCGGCGCGGACAGCGTGCTTGTGAGCCCGATCTTTGCGACGAGTTCGGGAGCGCCCGAACACGGCAATCCTGAAACGTGGGTGAAACCTCCGCGAGGCCTGGATGCATTGCGCTCCGCCAAGGCGTGCGCCAACGGGCAACTGCGGATCGTGGCCCTAGGCGGTGTACTTCCAGAGAATGCGGGTTCGTGCATCGCTGCGGGTACGGATGGCTTGGCGGTGATGCGCGCGTGGCATGTTGCCGCAAACGTCGAGGCCTTCGTTTTGCAGCTGCTTCACTCGGCGGCGGGCGCAGTTTCCTCGACGGGTTCGATGACGTCGCCGGAGAGCACGAAGAAGGCATCGCCGTAGGACTTCAAGAGTTCGACGGCGGTGTCGAGATCTTCTTGCGTGTGACCGCGTGTAACATTCACACGAAGTCGCTCTTCGCCCACTTTTACTGCAGGATATGTAATGGGCACCATCAAGACGCCGCACTCGAGGAGCGCAATGTGCATGAAGAGCGTTTTGCGTTCGTCACGGCACATGACCGGCATGATGTGGGTGCTGCTCTCGCCGAGATCGAACCCGGCCCTCACAAGCGCCCCACGCATGTAGGCCGACTTCTGGTGAAGCTCTTGAACAAGCTTGGGTCCTTCGAGCTCCATCATGTCCAAAATGGCCGATGCTGCGGCGACAACCGGGACGGGGAGCGATGCGCTAAACAAAAAAGAGCGCGCGGTGTGCTTGATGAATTGGACGACGTCGCTCGACCCGAGCAAGATTCCGCCGATTCCGCCAAATGTCTTCGACAGCGTTGATACGACGAGAGGTACGCGACCCTGGAGGCCCATCTCTTCAAGAATGCCCGTGCCGCGCTTGCCCAGCGTGCCTGTGCCATGCGCATCGTCGACGAGAAGCGTCGCGTTGTTGCGCTCGCAAATGTCGATGAACTGATCGAGGTGTGCTCTATCACCATCGAGCGAGTAAATGCCTTCAACGACGACGATGGCGTTTTTTCGGTCGCGCGTCTTGAGAATGCGCTCGAGGCTCTTCGTGGAGTTGTGATTGAAGAAGCGCACTTCGGGTGTTCGACCGGGAACTCCAGCGGACAAGAACGTTCCGTCCAAGATGCACGCGTGACTAAAGCTGTCGAGGACGACCGTTGTGTCCTGATCGCAGAGCGATACGAGAGTGCCCAACATCGCCTGGTAGCCCGTCGTA